>NZ_JAWPOH010000020.1:0-68549 GCF_037671525.1 Methylobacter svalbardensis | reverse complement strand
CAGTTTTTGTACAATTGAATTCGAAAAGCTTAGCGTTATGATTTTAAGTGCTCCTTTAAGTTTTTTCAGTAGAAATAAGTATATCTTCAAAGGAGTTTTTTACTGTTTTGGAAATTAATTTTCTGGAAGTCTATACGACCAAAGCGGCAATCAAACCTAAAACGGATGAGGAGATGGCACAATTACTAACGAGCCCAACGGTACAGGCGGCATTAACGATTAAGCAATGGCAAGGTGATGGAACGGAAATAAATGCGCTGGTCGAGGTATTATTTACGTAAATTGACAAAGTGTATGATGGCGATATGAAGCGCTCAGAGGCTATGTTATTGGCACAGGCGCACACTCTTGATGGATTGTTCCATAACCTGGCGCGTCGGGCGCATTGCCAAGAGCAGATGAAACACTATGAAACATTTTTACGCCTGGCATTAAAAGCACAGGGGCAATGCCGGTCAACACTGGAAACGCTGTCGGCAATCAAGAACCCACCGGTTATATTTGCCAAGCAAGCCAATATCTCAAACGGACATCAACAGATCAACAACGGAACCCCTGCACCAGCTACGCACACGGAAGAAATTATAAATCAGAAAAACGAACTATTAGAGGCGCAACATGGCGGCACGACACTGGACACCGGAACAACGAGCACAGCAATCGGAAAAAATAAGGCAATGGCAACCGTGGGATAAACCGACAGGGGCAACAAGCGCAGAGGGTAAGGCAGTATCAGCGCGGAATGCATATAAAGGAGGCTTGCGTTCCCTGATGCGCGAAATGTCCGCATTGTTGCGGGATCAGAAAGAGACAATGAAGTTGTTTAGGTGATTGTGCCCGGATGACTTCATAACCGGCATGGCATTGCGCGGCATGATGATAGAAAAAGTAAGCAAGGAAAATCAGTATCGCCAATGCCTACGAGTAATTTGTAAGCAAGAAAACTGGTAAACGAAGCTTACTACCTGCGCGGCTTACAATCAAAAACTGGTAAAGATTAGGGCAGTTCAAACCGTACAGCAAAACCCAGCAGCAATGCGGCTTATGGCTATTTTTTGTACAGCAAATTGCACCCCCTAAACACAGCACCAGTGCCACTTATAACGAAATTTACAACCCCATGAAAGGCTAAAGTATAGACGATCCAATTCAACAGTAACGGGATATTCAAAAGCAACTCAAAAGTAACAGCTGAGCATAGGCGCAGTATGGCCTAGAATGGCAATAGTAACTCTTTTGCAACCGCGCTGATGTGATGTAGGGTTAAGCTTATTTTGTCGAACTGGTTTGTCTCAATTGGGGCGGGCGAAAATCTGCGGCACAGTTTATAATCAACTCGTGGGACGATAGGCCAAAATACAAGACCGTTGTTAAAAGGGGAATATTGCTAGCTCTACGGAGTGATTTAGCCCTGACTTTGTTAACCATTCTCGTTGCTGTTGCTCAGATTACTGTTATAGCAACCGCATTGCCATCTTTTAACGCCAACAAAAAAATGGATTGTTCTAAATGAGTGCAACAGAAAAAGATTACTACAGGGTATTAGGTGTTATTGATAGTGCAGAATTAGCGGTAATCAAGGCTGCGTATAAGGCTTTAATGATGATTTATCACCCTGATAGATACGATGGGAATAAGGAAGAAGCGGTAAGGAAATCAAAAGCAATTAACGAAGCATATGCAGTATTGATTGATCCAGATAAACGTAAAAAATATGATGCGGAACGATCAGCAAGAAAAAATCAATATGAACCAGAATCAGAGCAAGAAGATAAAGAGTTCACAAATGCAAGAAATGATGTATTAGAAGCTGATTGGAACATTGCCATTGAGCATGTAAAAGGACTAGATGACTTGTATCAAGACCTTAATATGTTGTCACAAGATTTGGCCTTTACATTTAAACTTGAAATACTTGAGACCAAACGTTTTAATCAAGCAAAATTCATTGCTGAGAAATTTGAGGTGGAATTTATTGAGAAATTCTTTGGGACAAATAAAGATATTCAAGAATTTTCGCGCTGGCTTCTGAGGCAAGGCCAGCGAGATATAGCAAAAGAACTCAATAGAATTGCTGTAGTGTTAGGAAGCGGCCTTGTTGCAAATGAAGTTATTGAAACATTAGTTAAAAAATACAAGCTAAATGACTACTGCTTAAGTTACAAGTTGGGAGACATCCTATCTGATGGTGGCATTGTCTTTCATGTCGATGCTTCAGGCAGACATGGCTTAGCAACTCATCCAGCAGATGAGACAACCAAAGCTACTTGGGTTCAAGCTAAGTTATTGGCTGAAGCTCATGGACAGGATTGGCATCTACCGACCGAGAAAGAGTTAAAACTGTTAAACAAACAAAGGGGCGTTGTGGGTGATTTTGCTAATGCTAACTATTGGAGTTCAACGGAGGACGTGGGCAACACTGACAAAGCGTTGTGTAGGGGTATTGGTTTTTTTAGTGTGCCTGGGTATCTAAAAAAGAACTCTCTGTTTAGAGTGCGTGCTGTTCGGGCTTTTTAATCTTCGGAAAAATAGACTAAAACATGGTGATGATAGCCAGCTTGCGATCGGTGGCGATAAAATCAGATTCAAAGCTGTATCTGAGGTAAATCAAATAACCGACTTTGCCTTATGCGACGACCTGATTAAGCGCATTATCGATTAGATTACACTCTTCTGGAATCGTTGGGTGCAGAATAAGTTGTTTCTGTCGGCTGTCTCCCTTACACCAAAACTAGAGATGAGCTGATGCATATCTCATAGAGTGTGAGGCTTGAATATTTTCCTTAAGTACGCAAATGTAATGCCTTAAAGTTCAAGGCCGGTTAATTCCGGCTTTTTTATGTTTGAAATTCTGGCAAGTGTTGCGAGTGTTTTAAAGTGCGTGAGAAGCGGCAATGCATTGAAAAAGTTATCCCATACGTTATCCCATAACGCGAAATTTCTCTTTTTAACTAATTCGATATTTCGTAACTCTTTGTTTCAATTGGTCGGGACGATAGGATTTGAACCTACGACCCCTTGTCCCCCAGACAAGTGCGCTACCAAGCTGCGCTACGCCCCGACAGTATGAAATAAAGAATTTAAAGCTGAAAGGATTGTGATCACAATCCCCAATAATTCAATGCGGCTAGTGTACTACATTTTGCCGCATTGAATCATAAATCTATTTTAGCAGCTCCAGAATTTCTTCCAGTTCGCTAACCATTTGATGAATCAACTGTTTGGTGAGGGTTGAGTCTTCTTTGGCATCGTCGCTGCTCAAATGAGCTCTGGCACCGCCAATGGTGTAGCCTTGTTCGTATAATAAGGATCTTATTTGCCGTATCATTAACACATCATGGCGTTGATAATAACGACGATTTCCGCGTCTTTTTACCGGGCTAAGTTCTGTAAACTCTTGTTCCCAATAGCGTAGCACATGGGGTTTTACACCACATAATTCGCTGACTTCACCTATAGTGAAATAGCGCTTTGCCGGTATGACTGGCAACTCATTATTATTACTCGGCTCCAGCATACGCTTCCACTCTGGCTTTTAGTTTTTGACCTGATCTGAATGTTACCACGCGACGGGCAGTTATGGGGATTTCTTCGCCTGTTTTTGGATTTCTACCAGGACGACTGCTTTTGTCGCGTAGTTCAAATTTGCCAAAACCGGAAATTTTTACTTGCTCACCCTGTTCCAGGGAAGCTTTAATTTCCTCAAAAAATATTTCGACCATATCTTTTGCTTCGCGCTTGTTTAAGCCAAGTTCGTCAAATAGCCTTTCGGCAAAATCTGCTTTAGTTAATGCCATTGTTAATCCCTCAGCTTTGCACTTATTTTTGTGGTCAATGTTTCTAACAGTCTGCTAAATATAGCATCTATTCCAGAATCTGTTAGGGTTTGTGAAAAATCTTGTATGATTAAACTTAAAGCGACGCTTTTACTGCCTTCTTCGACACCTTGTCCGCGATATATATCAAAGACCACTATGTCTTGCAAGGTGGGTTCTGCACAGCCTTTAATGCAATTGACTATCTCGCTGACGGCGATTTCTTCCTTAACAATCAAGGCTATGTCGCGACATACTGAGGGATATTTTGATAGCGGCTTGAATTTCGGGATTTGCTTGTTCAGTAACAGGTCCTGATCCAATTCAAACAGGAAAACCTGGGTATCAAAACCCAGTTGCTTTTCCAGCGTCGGATGCAACATACCCAGCCAGCCTATTTTTTCGCCTTGCTGTGATAAGATTTCAGCGGTTTGTCCTGGATGCAAAGCGGGATGCTTAGCTGGGATAAATTGCACATCTACATTTGTCAATGCAACCATGGCCTGCACATCGGCTTTAACATCGAAAAAATCAACTTTTCGAGTTGCGATGCCCCATTGCTCGGAATAGGCGCTACCCAAGGCCAGGCCGGACAGCATTTTTTGCTGCTGTATGTTGTCGTCTTTTTTGACAAAACGCAGGCCGGTTTCAAAAAAACGAACCCTGTTTTGCTGGCGATTGGTATTGTGTAAGGCGGCCTTCAGCAAACCGCACCAAAGGGTAGTGCGCATCGCCGATAAGTCGGCAGAAATCGGGTTTTTTAACCGGATAACGTCATCGTCGGGAGCGACTGCTTGTTGTATCTCTTCATCGACAAAACTATAGGTAATCGCTTCCTGATAGCCCCGGTCAACCAGTAAATCTTTAACGCGATCCAGATCCAGCACCGCTTCGGTGGCTTTGCCCAGTTCCGAGCGCATTAACAGACTGCTGTTAGGTAGCTTGTTATAGCCGACAATACGGGCTATTTCCTCGATTAAATCGGCTTCAATAGCGATGTCGAAACGACATCCTGGTGGAGTCACAGACCAGCCATCCGGCTGTGTTTGTACGGTCATTCCTAAGCGTTGAAAAATATCGACGACTTGCTCGTTTTCAAGAGCAATACCCAGCGTTTTTTCCAAACGCAATTTTCTGAGCAATACGGCTGAATGTTGCGGCAGTGTTGCCGCCGTTGTCACTTCGGTAATTGCGCCGACGCTGCCGCCAGCAATGTCGATAATCAATTGGGTGGCGCGCTCTATGGCTCGTTCTTGTAAAGTCGGGTCTACGCCGCGTTCAAAGCGGTGCGATGAATCGGTGTGCAGGCCATAGTTCCGCGCTTTACCGGCAATGCTTAGCGGAGTGAAAAATGCGCATTCCAGAAACACATCCTGCGTTTCGTCGCTAACTGCGGATTCGCTGCCGCCCATTACGCCTGCCAAGGCCAACGCTTGTTTATCGTCGGCGATAACCAGGGTTTCGTTGTCCAGCTTAATGGTCTGTCCGTTTAACAGGGCAACGCTTTCATCGGCTTGAGCGTAGCGCACATTAATGTTGCCGGTTAATTTGGCGGCATCGAAGGCGTGTAGCGGTTGGCCTAATTCGATCAAGACATAATTGGTGACATCGACTACAGCGCTCAAGCTTCTTACGCCCGAGCGACGCAGACGTTCCTGCATCCATAACGGGGTTTCGGCTTTAGGATTTACGCCTTTAATCAGTCGGCCCAAATAGCGCGGGCAGGCGTCTGTAGCTGCTACTGATACATTTAAAATGTCGGTATGGCTGACGGAGGTTATTTCAACCGGAGTGGCCGACCAGTCCATTTTATTGAGCACCGCCACTTCGCGCGCTATGCCTTCAACGCTCAGGCAATCGGCTCGGTTAGGGGTCAAGTCAACTTCGATGATGCTGTCGTTCAGTGACAGGTAGTCGCGTATATCGATACCTACCGGGGCATCGGCAGCCAGTTCCATCAGACCGTTAGCATCGGCGGCTAAGCCCAGTTCTTTTTCAGAACACAACATGCCGAAAGATTCTTCGCCACGGAGTTTGGATTTTTTGATTTTAAAATCGCCCGGCAATATTGCACCGATCAATGCCGCAGGGATTTTTAGGCCGATCCGGACATTGCTGGCGCCGCAGACAATTTGCAACGGTTCCGTTTCGCCTACTGCGACTTGGCAAACTCTTAATCTATCGGCATCGGGGTGAGCTTTCATAGCAACGACTTCGCCGACGACCACGCCGCTGAATGCTGCTGCCGCTGGTGTTACCGAGTCGACTTCAAGGCCGGCCATGGTCAATTGTTCGACCAGTTGTTCGGTGCTTATTGCGGGATTGACGTATTCTCTTAACCAGGCTTCACTAATTTGCATAACTCAAACTTTATCTCCAGGGATGGGTGTGTATGCCGTAAGCCTGCCGGAAGCAGGCGCGGCGCCTGTTTACTTGAATTGTTCTAAAAATTTAAGATCGTTTTCAAAAAATAATCTTAAATCGTTAATGCCGTAACGCAGCATCGCGAGGCGCTCTACGCCCATGCCAAACGCAAAGCCGCTATAGATTTCGCTGTCGATATTAACCGCTTTGAAAACTTCGGGATGGATCATGCCGCAGCCCATCACTTCCAGCCAGCCGGTATGGCTGCATACGCGGCAGCCTTTGCCGCCGCACATCACGCATTCAATATCGACTTCCGCCGACGGCTCGGTAAAGGGGAAATAGGACGGTCTAAAGCGCACCTGGATCTCTTTTTCAAAGAAGGCGCGCAGGAATTCGTAAACCACGCCTTTTAAGTCGGCAAAGCTGACGTCGGTATCGACCAGAAAGCCTTCGACCTGATGGAACATCGGCGTGTGGGTAATGTCTGAATCGCAACGATAGACTCGGCCCGGCGCAATCACTTTCAGCGGTGGCTGTTCAGATTCCATGATCCGGATTTGTACCGGCGAGGTATGGGTTCTTAATACGGTGTGGGCATCAAAATAAAATGTGTCGTGCATCGCCCTGGCCGGGTGATGTGCAGGAATATTCAGTGCCTCGAAATTATGATAATCATCTTCGATTTCAGGTCCTTCAACGACTTGAAAGCCGACGCTGGCAAAAATCTTGGAAATGCGGCGCAATGTGGTCGTCACCGGATGCAAGCCGGCAACAGCCTGGCCTCTGCCCGGCAGGGTGACGTCTATGCTTTCGCTGGCCAGTCTTGCTTCTAAGGCGGCATTTTGCAGCAGATTTTTTTTGGCTTCCAGTTGTTGTTGGAATTGATCTTTGGCTTGGTTGATGGCTTGCCCGGCAGTGCGTCTTTGCTCGGGATCGAGCGCTCCAAGTTCTTTCATCTGTAGGGTAAATAAACCCTTTTTGCCGAGATAATGAACGCGAACCAGATCGAGTTGGTTAAGGTCTTGTGTGTCGCGAAGCTGATGTAATGCCTGCGCGAGAATTTCTTCTAGGGTAGCGGACACGTTTTAGCTCGCTGTGTTTGGGAGTGTGGGAGAATTTTTATTTATCGGGAAATGTTTAAAACCAAATCCCGCCCCTCCTCAGAAAGGGGAGGGGGGAATAGCCGGATTTCAGTTCATTAAAATCCAGATCGTTCCTTAAGGCTTGCTTTGATGTTCCTTGGCAATTTCCGCAATTTTTGCAAATGCGTTAATGTCACGAACTGCAATATCAGCTAGCACTTTACGGTCGATCTTCACATTGGCTTTGGTTAAGCCATTGATGAAGCGACTGTAGGACATTCCGCTTAAACGGGCCGCCGCATTGATACGGACGATCCACAAAGCGCGGAATTGGCGTTTTTTCTGCTTACGGTCGCGATAGGCATATTGACCGGCTTTGATTACCGCTTGTTTGGCAACGCGATAAACCCGGCTTCGTGCGCCGTAGTAACCTTTCGCTTGTTTTAATACTTTTTTATGTCTTGCTCTGGCTGTGACGCCGCGTTTAACTCTAGGCATGATTTATTTCCTTAGATTAACTGTACGGCATCATACGTGCAGCCATGCGCACATCTGACGGATGAATAGTTGCCGGCGAGCGTAACTGTCTTTTTCT
Source organism: Methylobacter svalbardensis (assembly GCF_037671525.1). NCBI lineage: Bacteria > Pseudomonadati > Pseudomonadota > Gammaproteobacteria > Methylococcales > Methylococcaceae > Methylobacter > Methylobacter svalbardensis. The sequence continues at coordinate 60,690 of NZ_JAWPOH010000020.1, read as the reverse complement.
CTTAGTCGATTTTTTAGTCAGAATATGACGTCTGTGGGACTGACCACATTTAAAACCGCCGTTGCCTGTGCGTCTGAAACGCTTGGCTGCTCCACGGTTAGTTTTGATCTTTGGCATTTGTTTGCTCCAATAAATTAAAATATGAATCCCTGAGTTGTAACCCAGCAAGGCAAAATGCATGGCCCTGAAGAATTAACAGTATCATTTACTGATACTTAGCTGCTCATCCTGTGCCGCTGTAGAGATGCTGCAATGCAGTATCTGTTATTTTTTCTTTTTCGGCGCCATAACCATAACCATTTGACGGCCTTCCATTTTAGGGAATTGCTCGACGATGGCTATCTCTTCCAAGTCTTTTTCTATCCGTTTCAGCAGATCGACACCGATTTCCCGATGCGCCATTTCGCGGCCGCGGTAACGCAAGGTGATTTTGGTTTTATCGCCGTCGCTAAGAAACTTGGTTAGGCTCCTCATTTTTACTTGGTAATCGCCTTCGTCGGTTCCAGGTCGGAATTTGATTTCCTTGACCTGAACCTGTTTTTGTTTCTTCTTGGCAACGGCCAGTTTTTTGTTTAACTCAAACTGGTATTTGCCGTAGTTCATCACCTTGCAAACCGGAGGATCCGCATTCGGCGATATTTCTACTAAATCCAAGTCTGCAGCGTAAGCAATCTGTTTGGCTTCATCTAATGAGATAATGCCTAAGGCCTCACCATCTGCACCTGTTACCCTCACTCGTCTTGCGGTGATTGCGTCATTCAGGCGCGTTTCGTCTTTTTTAGCAGCGATATCTTAATCCTCCAAAATCATTCATTGTCTACCTGTAATCTCTTGTTTTAACCGTCCGGTAAATTCATGGATTGTCAGGCTACCTAAGTCGTCACCTTTTTGCGTGCGTACCGTAATGCTTTGTTCTTCTAATTCTTTGTCACCGATAATGACAAGATATGGCACGCGCTGCATAGAATGCTCGCGGATTTTAAACCCGATCTTCTCATTTCTCAAGTCTAATTTTGCCCGGATACCTTGTTTCTCAAGGTCCAGCATAATTTGCGACGCATATTCGGCATGTCGGTCGGTAATATTAAGTATGACGACCTGCACTGGAGACAGCCATAGCGGGAAAGTTCCTGCATGTTGCTCGATCAAAATCCCGATAAAGCGCTCAAGGGAGCCGAGTATCGCTCTGTGCAGCATGACTGGCACTTGTTTTGATCCGTCTTCGGCAATATAGGTGGCATCCAGACGGCCCGGCATCGAGAAATCCACCTGAATTGTGCCGCATTGCCAGACCCGTCCGATGCAGTCTTTCAAGGAGAATTCGATTTTAGGTCCGTAAAAAGCGCCTTCGCCCGGCTGTAAATCCCATTTCAATGCTTTGGTATTCAGCGCCAGTTCCAGAGCGTTTTCCGCTTTATCCCAGACTGAATCGTCGCCGACCCTGTTTTCAGGGCGGGTCGATAATTTAATGATCACTTCGTCAAAGCCGAAATCTTTGTAAACATCGAACAGCATATCGATAAAGGTCGATACTTCATCCTGAATCTGGGCTTCGGTGCAAAAGATATGCGCATCATCCTGAACAAAATTTCTGACCCGCATTAAACCATGCAAGGTGCCGGATGGTTCATTGCGATGGCAGGAGCCGAATTCCGCCAGACGTATAGGCAAATCACGGTAGCTTTTAAGGCCCTGATTATAGATCTGTACATGGCAAGGGCAGTTCATCGGCTTGATCGCGTAATCGCGATTCTCGGAATGTGTGGTAAAAATCATCTCGCCGAATTTTTCCCAGTGCCCGGATCTTTCCCATAAAGAACGATCAACGACCTGCGGCGTTTTAACTTCGCCGTAACCGTTTACCCGTAATTTCTCGCGGATATACTGCTCGACCTGTTGATAGATGACCCAGCCTTTTTCGTGCCAGAATACCATGCCGGGAGCTTCTTCCTGGGAATGAAACAAATCCAGTGTTTTCCCCAGCTTGCGGTGATCGCGTTTTTCCGCTTCTTCCAGACGATGCAGGTAGGCCTGTAATTCTTTTTTGTCGCTCCAGGCCGTACCGTAAATACGTTGCAGCATTTCATTGTCGGAATTGCCGCGCCAATAAGCGCCGGCAATCTTCATCAGCTTAAAGGCTTTTAACTTGCCGGTGCTGGGTACATGAGGGCCGCGACACAGGTCGGTAAATCCGCCCTGCTGATACAAAGATAAATCTTCATTGGCGGGGATGGATTCGATGATCTCGGCCTTATACGTCTCGCCCAGATTTTTGAAGAACTTGACCGCCTCATCCCGTGATAACACCGAACGATGGACCGGATGATCTTCAGCAACCAGTTGTTCCATCTTTTTTTCAATGGCGCTCAGGTCATCTGGTGTAAACGGCCTTTCATAAGCAAAATCGTAAAAAAAGCCGTTTTCGATAACCGGTCCGATAGTGACTTGTGCTGAGGGGAATAACTGTTTGACGGCCTGAGCCAATAGATGTGCAGTTGAATGGCGAATAACGGTGATGCCGTCGTCATCCTTTGCGGTAATCAGTTGCAACGTTGCATCCTGGTCGATTAGCGAACTGGCATCGACCAGAGCGCCATTAACCTTGCCTGCCAAGGTCGCCTTGGCTAATCCTGAACCGATAGACTGCGCAACATCCATCACGGTTACAGTGTGGGCGTACTCTCGCTTGGAGCCATCGGGAAGGGTAATTACCGGCATTTTTTATCTATGATTAGTGTCTACAATAAAAAAAGCACTGCGGTGCAGTGCTTTAGATGTTTGGTAGGCACGAGTGGACTCGAACCACCGACCCCCACCATGTCAAGGTGGTGCTCTAACCAACTGAGCTACGCGCCTGAAGCTTATGCAACTTCGAGCTCGTTATTATACCAACAGATTTTTGTTACGCAACTGTTAAACCAATATTTGCTCTTCTAGCGCATTGATATGGTCTTTAATTCTGTTGCTGTTTTTCCAATAAATAACTTAGCCAAAGATTAGACAGCTTTTCCTGCACGGTATTTTGCCTCAACCTTGCACTCAGGTTCGGAAAATCAACCTTATCCAAATCCTGATCCTGGTTGTAGCAGGAATACACAAAGTATTCTTTGCCGGTATCGGCATCGATATGTTTACATAAACACTGGGCGCAAATGCCTTTCATCATGCACTGCATCGGCGAGTTGATGGAGCCGATCGCGTGATGAACCCTGTTCAGATACGGTTTCAAAACATCGTAACGGGCATCTTTCACCGCGGCCATCATCCGGTCTGAGCCGATAACGATGAGGTGATCGACATGGGACAGCGAGATAGGCTGGTCGCCCAGTTCGCATTTGGCATAAGCGAGCATGGCCTCAAGAATATTGCCGACGAAGGTTTTGTCTTGAGGTCGCGTGGTTGGAATGGGCTTAATACCAGGCGCTTTGTCCACGGACCAGATAATAATATCCGATGCGGCTTCAATATCTTCCACTTTAAAGACATCCAGTTTGTGTTTATAGCCGGCAAAGTAGATCACTTTGTTGCCGGCGGCTCTTAAGGCTTTACCGATAGAAAAGAGTACCGCATTGCCCAATCCGCCACCGAGCAACAATACGGTTTGGCCGCTAGGAATGTCTGTCGGCGTTCCTGTCACGCCCATGACTACCAGTGCATCGCCCGCTTTCCAAGTCGCGCAGAGACGCGAGGACGAGCCCATTTCCAGTGCAATCAGGGAGATGGTGCCTTTTTCTTTATCGACTTCGGCGCCTGTCAGTGCTATCGCTTCTGATGCCAGTACCGTACCTTCTACAACCGGCGCATTGGCTTCAAAATTTTGTACGCGATAAAACTGACCGGGCTGAAATTTTTCGGCTTGCAGCGGTGCCTTGACGACAACTTCTATAATGGTCGGCGTCAGCCGGTTAATCGAAACGATAGTGGCAGTAAAGGCCGCGTCCAACTGGGCGAACAAGGCTTTTAACGCTGCATCGCGTTCCGGCTGTTGCGCGGGATTTAAGCGTGCCAATTCCTGTTCAAACAGTTTGACCACGTAAGGGTAGCCGTTTTTGGCGCTGGCCATGGCCTTGACCACGTTGCCGGCGTAAACGGGGTGGTTATCGCCGTAAAAGCTGATAAATTTGCCGTCTTTTTGGTAAGAGGTCAGCGGCGCGGGTTTGCCGAGCTTGGGCATGGTGTCATCACTCATCGGTACCAATTCGACCGAGTCGTTGCTCCATTCAGGCTGATAGCGTTGAAAGAACCATTTATCCATCACAAAGGTGTTTGGATATTCGCTTTGATAAATGGTGTTCGGCGATGTGCCCGCTGCAATGTAAAGGCTGCGCAAGGGGACATTGACAGTCTGTCCTGAGCTAATCCAGCGGCCGTGTTCGGGCACTAATTTTTCGAACGCTACGGCATTCAGATGGCCATATTCATCGGCTAATGCGCTTTGCGGACTCATGCCTTCGGCCAAGGCGATGCCTTCTTCCAGCGCTTTAACGATTTCTTCGTGATTTTGGCGGTACGCGGGCGCATCGAAAATGCCTTTGCGATAAAACAGGGTGACGCCGCCCCACGATTCGACCAGTGGTTGAAAATTCGGCAGTTCTTCCTCTGCTTCGGCGCGTTGGCGTTCGGCGACGATGGCTTTGCCGTGCGCCAGGAATTCATCGAGGATGATGGTTTCTTCCTGATCGTAACGACCGCGAACGCTTTGCTCGCCATACATGTTAACCAGCGTTTCATAACGGTGCAGGGTTTTTTCCACCTGCACAGGATAATACGCCATCAATTCGGTTGCGGTGTCCATCGCGGTCAAGCCGCCGCCGATAACGCCTGCCGGTAAACGCACCTGCAAATTTGCCAGCGAAGAAGCCTTGGCGGCTCCGGTCAATTGCAAGGCCATCAAGAAATCCGAGGCTTTGCGTATGCCGCGCATCAGGTTGTTCTTCATGTCGATAACCGTCGGTTTACCGGCACCCGAGGCGATACAGATATGGTCAAAGCCCATAGTCCACGCGTCTTCAATAGTGATGGTGCCGCCAAATCGCACCCCGCCGTAAGCGCGAAACGCCTCGCGTCGTTGCAAGGTCAGGTAAATGACTTTCAGGAAGTTCTTGTCCCAGCGCACGGTGATGCCGTATTCGGCCACGCCGCCGAAACCGGCCAGGGTACGCTGGTCCAGATCTTCGTACAGGTCTTGGAAATGCTCAATCGGCGCGGGCAGGTTGTCGCTGTCGCCGGTCAATGCCACCGGCAACGGCTCCAGTTTTAAGCCGTCGATTCCGGCGACACCGAAACCTTCATTCAATAAATAATGGCTCATCGTATAACCGGCGGGACCTAAACCTACGACCAGCGCGTTTTTGCCGTTGTAAGGCAGCATATACGGACGCTTGACGTTTAGCGGATTCCAGCGGGTCAGTAAGCTGTATATCTCAAAGCCGTAAGGCATGAATAATACGTCGGTCAGTACATTGGTTTCAATTTGCGGAATATCGACCGGATCGGTTTTTTGGTAGATACAACCTTTCATGCACTCGTTGCAAATACGGTGGCCGGTACCGGGGCACATCGGATTGTCGATAATGACAATCGCCAGCGCGCCGATATTGTCGCCTTGGCGTTTGACCAAGTTCATTTCCGATATTTTTTCATCCAGCGGGCAGCCGATAGTGGTTACGCCCAATGGATCAACCTTGAAGGTATTGGTTTTTTTGTTGCGCATGCCTTTGGAGCAGGAATCGGTATCGCGCTCGTGGCAGTAAATGCAGTGATTGACTTCAGACAGCACCTGGCGCTGGTTATAACGCAAATCGGTCAGTTTAAAACCGTCCCGGCGGCGGCGGTGTTCCTGCTCGCCCATCCACGCCTTGAATTCGCCGCGATCGACAAGCTCATGCTCAACCAAATGGTCGAAATCGCGCTTTTGCGGGAGCTTGAAACTCGGCCAGTTCGCAACCACATCGTTATCTTGTTGGGCGACAACACTCCAGCGCTGAACGATGTCTATCAGGCCGTTGATAAATTCGGCGGGATCTTGCAGGCTGAGGATGTCGTTAAATTCGGTTGCTGCTTCTTCATGTGCGGCGAGTTTGGCGCGCAGGGTCTCTGCAACCAAGTCGGCATTTTCGTAATCGCTGTCTTTGCCTTTGGCAATCAGCTTGTAATGGCTGTACAGCAATCCGACAGCCGCGCCGACTCGTGCTACGCGGTGTTCGGGATCATCATCCTGATTGGCCTCGGGAAAGCCCGCATCGATCAGCAGATCAAAGCGGTTCAGGATCGCAGGAATTGCCCAATCGCTGGCATCCTGTCCTTTAAAGGTGAAAGCCAGCTTGTCGACTATTTCATTTTTATAGGTAAAAATGCTGTCGATCTCGTCCTTGATGGTTGCGGACTGAGCCTGATGCTGTTCGGAAACATTAAAAATCTTCGCGACAAACTGACCGACATAAGGCCCCATACGCACCAGCAGATCGGAAACCGTTTCAGGTGACAAACCTACACCCTGACTCTGGCGGTAAGCCTTGAATTCATTATGCAGCTGCGAATCATGGCGTTCAACCGACGCATCAAATACATCCAGCAGCTCTTGCAGACGCGCAGAATCGTATAAATCGGGGTAGTTAAAGCCGGGAATGCCAAGTATAAGGTTGTTCTGTTCCATAGTTCTCGTGTTTGATTAGTTCGATTGTTCATATAGCCAGCATAAAAAACAGGCTTTATCTGTACTCAAAGGGTTACCGACAAATTCATCTGGAGCGAATTTAAACAGTCAACGGCTGGCCCGAAGGGTGACATACAGGGATGCATTTCATAAAAGAAAAAATTTAACCGCGTATTGTAAGTAGATATGACTTTGTTTGCCACCGATAATCTTTGTTACATGGCAGATTGCAGCAAGTTCCCAGTCTGCAAGTTATTCTTCTTGCTGAATTTCTATCAGACATACGCCGTAGGCATTTTTTCTCTAAGTTTTAAAAACCGCTGATACCGGGTCATCGAAATATCGCCATTTTCGGCAGCTGGACGCACTGCGCAACCCTTGTCAACCAGATGACGGCAGTTCTTAAACTGGCATTGTTCAATCAACGGCTGAAATTCACGGTAACCGTAAGCCAATTGTTGCTCGGATAGACCGGCCAGTCCGAAAATGGCGACGCCGGGGCTATCGATTAAATCGCCGCCTTGGGCCATGTGATACAGCGTCGCCGCCGTGGTGGTATGTCGTCCGTGTTTGGTGGTTGCCGAGACGGTGTTGGTTTTTAGCTCCTTGTCGGGAATGATTGCGTTGGTTAGCGATGATTTACCGACGCCGGATTGTCCCGCGAAAATACTGACCTGATCTTTTAGCGCCAGTTTGAGTTCATCCAGACCCGCCGCCGCTGTGGCGCTGACCCGGTACAGCGCATAGCCTAGATCTTTGTAAGCCATCAGTTCTTTTTCAATGTCGGCAGATTGCGGCAGATCGGTTTTATTCAACACCAGTGCCGCATCGATATTGCGATTCTCGCAAATCGCCAGATACTGGTCTATCAGCAAAAAATCGCAGAAAGGCTCGATCGCAAAGACCACAAACACGGTGTCGATATTGGCCGCAACCGGACGGGTTTTGCCGTTTCTGGACGGACGCATCAATAACGAACGCCGGGGCAGGATTTCTTCTATGCGGCCTTGATCGGGCGAGGATTGCGTCCATAAAACCCGGTCGCCCACGGCGACGGTTTCAAGCTTCCTCAGGGTTTGGCACAGCATAATCTTGCCGTCATGTTCAACTGCAATACCCTGACCTAAATGGGAAATAACCAGGCCTTCAAGTAACTCAGACACGTATTTTAGATTCCAAATTGGCAATACGAATAGCCGCCGGCGGGTGGCTGTAATGGAACGCTGAATACAAAGGATCAGGCGTCAAGGTGCTGGCGTTTTCTTCATACAACTTAACCAGCGAGCTGATCAGTTTTTCGGCCTTGGCATGGCTGGAGGCAAAATCATCGGCTTCGAATTCAAATTTGCGTTGAAAATAGGCGCTGATCGGCTGCATAAAAAAGGTAAACGACGATGACACCAGCATGAATAACAACAGGGCGGCGGCATGCGACGGCTGTGTTACGCCCAGTCCGTTGTAGAACCATGGCTGATCGATCAGCCAACCTAAAATAGCAAAACTGATCAGGCTCATAATCGCAGTGGCAACCATCATTTTGATCGTGTGTTTGCACTTGAAATGCCCCAGTTCGTGGGCCAATATCGCTTCCAGTTCTTCATCATCCAACGAGTTGACCAGGGTGTCGTAAAAGACGATGCGCTTGTTGTTGCCAAGGCCGGTGAAATAGGCGTTGCCGTGACCCGAGCGCTTGGAGCCGTCCATAATGAAGATGCCGTTGCTGTTAAAGCCGCAACGGCTAAGCAAGCCCTGAATCCGGTCTTTTAACGAGCCGTCTTCCATCGGGGTGAATTTATTGAATAACGGCGCGATCACGGTAGGAAATAGCCAGCTCATCAGCAGCGAGAAACTGATCAGTATGCCCCAGGCCCATAACCACCACAGCGAACCTATGCTGTCCATAACCCATAGGATTAAAGCCAGTAACGGCATGCCGATAGCGGCAACTAGAGCCAGTTGCAACAGTTGATCCTTGATGAAGCGTTGCGGGGTGCTTTTGTTAAAGCCAAACTTTTCTTCAATCACAAAGGTTTGGTAGACACTGGTAGGGATTTCAACCAGGGTCATAAACAGAAAAACGCTGGCTACTGCGGCCAATCCCGCTAGCAATGGGTTGGCAATGGAGGATGCCCAAAATTCGAAAGCTAAATTAATGCCGCCGCCGAGGGTCAGCAGCAATAGAAAAATAATGCCGACGATGCTGTCTATATTGCCCAGCTTGCTTTTTTCCAGTGTGTAGTCGGCCGCTTTTTGGTGAGCTTCCAGCGAGACGGTATTTTTAAAGGCTTCAGGCACGGCAAAGCGGTGCTTAGCAACGTAAGCGGCGTGCCGTTGAGCCAGCCAAAACTGCACTGAAAAAGAAAGAGTTAGCGCGATTAAAAAGACGATGGTAAAGCTATTCATAAGCGGAATTTCTTCAAAGTTTAAGAGTTAGACGTACAGATTAGCCAATGCTACACTAACCGCCCCCTTCTATACAACGGAATCAATAAATGGCGCAGGACTCCACGCATCTTATCTGGATAGATCTTGAAATGACCGGACTTAATCCTGACAGTGATTCGATTATTGAGATTGCTACGATTGTCACCGACAACAATTTGAATATTCTGGCCCAAGGCCCTGTGCTTGCTGTACATCAATCCGATGCGGCATTGGCAGCCATGGATGACTGGAATCAGCACCATCACGGGCAATCCGGCTTGATCGAGCGCGTCAAGGCTTCCGCTATCGATACGGCGGAAGCCGAACGGCAAACGCTAGCATTTTTAAAGCAGTGGGTGCCGGAAAATACCTCGCCGATTTGCGGTAACAGCATCGGCCAGGATAGACGATTTTTGTATCGCTATATGCCCAAACTGGAAGCGTATTTTCATTATCGTAATATCGATGTATCAACGGTTAAAGAGTTGGCGGCCAGATGGGCGCCTGAAGTCAAAGACGGCTTTAAAAAACAGTCCACGCATCAGGCTTTGGCCGATATTGTCGAATCTATCGAAGAATTGCGTTATTACCGCGAGCACTTCATCAAGTTCTAGCTTATGAATCAAATTCTTGCAATTGCGCTGGGCGGGTCATTCGGTGCGGTGGTGCGCTTTCTGGTGTCATCGGGTGTTGCTCAATGGCTGGGGCGCGGCTTTCCTTATGGGACTTTGGTCGTCAATGTCATCGGTTCGTTTATGATCGGCTTGCTGGCTGAAACGTTGATTCTGCAGCGCGTCACTATCACCTTTGAATATAGAGCGGCCATTTTGGTCGGCTTTTTAGGTTCACTGACAACCTTCTCCACTTTTTCCCTGGATACTTTTTATTTAATCGAGCAGGGCAATTTAACCAAAGCGGCGGTGAATATATTCGCCAGCATTACGACCTGTGTCTTTGCCGTCTGGATTGGCTTGCTGTGCGGCAGAGGCCTGTTTTATTATTCAGGCGGCATTATTCAGTGGTCGGGTGGCGTAATCCCTTATGCGTTGATGACCATTAACGCGATAGGCGCTTTTCTGATCAGCATCATCGCGACTATTTTGTTGCAGAAAGTGGCGCTGTCCGAGGAATACCGAGTCGTACTGACGGTGATCATGGTCGGTGTTTTTCTGACTCTGTCCGGTTTATATTTACTGTTGTATTTGGTAGAGCATGGTTATTCATTCGATACCCATTTGAATTTAATGCTCGGTACATTTGTCGGCAATGGCCTGATCTGTATCTTGGTGATTTGGATGGGCTTGCTGGTTGGCAGGCAGGTTTGATAGGCAAAAGACAAAAGACAAAAGGCGAAAGGCTAAAGGCTAAAGGCTAAAGGCTAAAGGCTAAAGGCTAAAGGCTAAAGGCTAAAGGCTAAAGGCTAAAGGCTAAAGGCGAAGAGCGAAGGAATCATGCTTTTTTTGCCCTTAGCCTTTTGCCTTTCGTCTCATATATATTTTTAATTTTAAGGTAATCATTTAATCATGTTAGATCCCCGCTTATTCAGAACCGAGCTAGCTTTTGTTAAGGAACAGCTCAACAGGCGCTCATTTGATTTTAATCCGGAGTATTACTCCGAGCTGGAAGTCCGGCGCAAAGACATCCAGGTTAAAACCCAGGAATTGCAGAATGCACGTAACAGCAGCTCAAAAGCTATCGGCATCGCCAAAGCCAAAGGCGAAGACGTGCAACCGCTGTTGGATCAGGTTCAGCATCTGGGCGACGAGCTGAAAGCGGCGGAAACCGAATTGTCCGACATCCAGGCAAAAATGACTGCCTTGATGGAAGGCATCCCCAACCTGCTTGATGAGAGCGTGCCGAACGGCAGGAATGAAGACGACAATCTCGAAATCAGCCGCTGGGGCGACATTCCGACTTTTGATTTTGAGCCCAAAGACCATGTCGATTTAGGCGCAATCAACAAAGGCATGGATTTCGAGCTGGGTGCAAAAATCGCCAGCGCCCGGTTTGTGGTATTAAACGGGCCGCTGGCACGCTTGCAACGGGCCATTATTCAGCTGATGCTCGACACCCATACCGCCGAACACGGTTACAGCGAAACTTACGTGCCGTTTTTAGTCAATGCCGACAGCTTACGCGGCACCGGGCAGTTGCCCAAGTTTGAAGCCGATCTGTTCAAGGCCAACGACGATCCTGCCTTATATCTGATTCCGACCGCCGAAGTGCCGGTCACCAACATCGTCAGAGACGTGATCATCGACGCCAAAGACCTGCCGCTTAAATTCGTCTGTCACAGTCCCTGTTTCCGCAGCGAGGCCGGCGCTTACGGTCGCGATGTCAGAGGTATGATCCGTCAGCATCAGTTTGAAAAAGTCGAGATCGTACAAATCGTAAAGCCTGAGGATTCGGCTGCGGCACATGAAACGCTAACCCATCACGCGGAAGCTATCCTGAAAAAACTCAATTTGCCTTATCGCAAGATGTTGTTATGCGCAGGGGATACCGGCTTTTCATCGACCAAAACTTACGACCTGGAAGTCTGGCTGCCGGGGCAGGGCACTTATCGGGAAATATCGTCGTGCAGCAACTTCAAAGACTTTCAGGCGCGTCGTCTGCAAGCGCGTTGGCGCAACCCTGCCACCTCCAAACCCGAGTTGGTGCATACCCTGAACGGTTCCGGTTTGGCGGCAGGCAGGACCCTGATTGCGGTGATGGAAAATTATCAGGATGCAGAAGGGCGCATTCGTATTCCTGAGGCATTGCGGCCCTATATGGGCGGCTTGGAAGTTATTGGATAGCTCATCAGCCTTAAAACATATCACCACGAAGACACGAAGTTCCCGACGAAATGCCAGGGTAAAAATTTCGTGTTTTTCGTGGTGAATTAGCGTGTTTCCGAATCAACGCAACCGTTTTCCGCTCACTGCATCATAAATAGCGGTTTCCTGTGCCAGTTCGCCGACTTTGCCATGGACGATAAAAATATCGGCAGCGGCAAGGGTTTTTAACAGCCGAGTAGGTCGGGCAAAAATTTTTTCGTTGCCCGACATTTTGACTCAAAATAAATTGGGCAAATCACGAGCGCCGTGTATGACGCGGACAATCTGAATTCCATCCGGCACGGTACAATACAAAATCAAATAGCTACCCACCGCAAAATAGCGAAGTTCCTGGGCAATATCAGGTCTCAATCGTCCCATCAACGGGTTATCCGCAAGCGCATGGAAGTGCCGCTCAATATCGTCAAGCACACGATCCGCCGCTCCGGGATTATCCTGAGCGATATAAATCCATATCTCAATCAGGTCTTCCTCGGCTTGCGCGGTTCGTTGAATCACAGGTATGAAAGTCTAATATTTCTAGTGCTGCTCTGTGTCTTGGGACAAAAGCCGTTGCCGCGCTTTTGTTTTGATCGCGTTCATATCGTCCAAACGACCAGGGCCGCTGTCTAGTCCGGTCTGCCAAAGGTTACGCAACTCTTCGATTTCATTCTGTTGTAAAGAACGTTTCAGCTTCCAATCGCGCAAAGCCTCGCGGATAACCTCGCTACTGCTGGCATATTCGCCGCTTTCGACGCATTGGCGGACTATCGCTGCCATTTCAGGGGTTAAAGCGATACTTAATTTTTCAACATGGGCCATGATAGGAACCTCCTTGTTTCATAGTATTAATAATTCCTTTCAATAGCAATCTGAGTTTGTATGATCAACGCAACCGCTTTCCGCTTACCGCATCATAAATAGCAGTTTCCTGTGCCAGTTCCCCGACTTTGCCATGAACGATAAAAATATCGGCATTGGCAAAGGTTTTGAGTAATTTTCTTGATTCCTTGATGGCGGGCCGCGTCGTCGGGTTGGCGCTGGTGGATACCAGCGGGCTGCCGAATTGGGCGCATAAGTCGCGGGCTATCGGGTGATGGGTCACTCTGACGGCCAGTGATGAATGTTCGCCGGTCAGCCATTTCGGCACCCAGGGCCGGGCCGGAATAACCCAGGTGACAGGTCCCGGCCAGGTGGGTGTTATCCGGTCGATGATGGCTTGATCTAAATCGAGGTAGGGACGCAGTTGCTCCAGTGATGAGGCGATAAGAATCAGGCCTTTTGCTATCGGGCGCTGTTTGATGTCGAGCAGGGTCATCACCGCAGCTTCGTTGAGCGGGTCGCAGCCTAAGCCGTAGACGGCTTCTGTGGGATAAGCAATCACCGCTCCGGCTTTGAGCTGACGGACGGCGTTTTTTATTTTGAACAGGGAGTGATAGGTCATTTTCTCGTTCTTTCGCTATGTGTGGACCAAGTAGTAATGCATAAGTATTTTTATGCTTATGGCACTTTGATACTGGCCTAGCTGAATACAAAGTTCTTGCCTACCTACTTAGGTGATTTGGAGATTAGGAACCTGCCGACTTAAGGCATATCACCACGAAGAACACGAAGTTTTTAACTTGGTTTTTCTTCGTGAACTTCGTGTCTTCATGGTGAATAAAAAAAATCTACAAAGCTCCAGGTTCTTTAGGTCCCTGCACATCGGCAGGATCACCTTCATACGGCGTTACGTATTTGCAGTCTTTTTGCGGACAAACTTTTTCCACACCGCGCCGTTTGGTCTCTTTGACGGTCAAAATAGGCCACGCACATTCCGGGCAACTTTCTTTTATCGGCGCATTCCATAATGCGTAATCGCATGTTGGGTATTCTGAGCAGGAATAGAATATTTTGCTGTTCCGAGACTTGCGTTTGAGGATGTTGCCTTTTTTGCATTGCGGACACTCAACGCCGGTATCCAGCGGCTTTTCCAAAGGCTCGATATGCTTGCATTTGGGATAACCGCTGCAACCGATGAATTTGCCGTAGCGTCCGGCTTTGATCACTAAAGGCGATTCGCATTTAGGGCAGGTTCGACCTTCTACAATTTCGGGTTCATCGCTAGCGCCGGGATCATCGTTCAGGTTGCGGGTATAGGAGCATTCGGGATAGTTGGTGCAACCTATGAACCGGCCATTCCGGCCTAAACGAATCGACAGCGGACTGCCGCAATCGGGACATTTTTCATCGATAGCTTCCTGGGTGACATCTTTACGATGGACGCTTTCTTCCTTTTCGTGAATCAGCGTGGTGAAGGGTTTCCAGAAGTCGTGCATCAATGGAACCCAGTCTTTTTCTCCCCGCGACACCGCATCCAGTTGATCTTCCAGGTTAGCGGTAAAATCGTAATCAACGTATTTGGTGAAATGTTCGGTCAGAAATTTGTTGACGATCCTGCCGACATCGGTCGGGTAAAAACGTTTGCTGTCCAGCGTGACGTATTCGCGATTTTGCAAGGTTGAAATAATCGATGCATAAGTCGATGGCCTTCCGATACCATGTTCTTCGAGGGATTTTACCAAGCTGGCCTCGCCGTAGCGTGGCGGCGGCTCGGTGAAGTGCTGTCCGGCAATGACGTCGCCCAGCTGAACGGGGCGGCCTTCTTCCATCGGCGGCAGAAAACTTTCCTTGTCATCGCTCTCGGCGCTGTCATCTTTGCCTTCCAAATAGACGGTCATGAATCCTGGCGTGGCAATTGTTGAGCCAGTTGCCCTGAACACATGCTTGCCGTCGCCGCAGCTTAAATCGACGGCGACCATGTTGAGTGTGGCATGAATCATCTGGCAGGCGATGGTGCGTTTCCAGATCAGTTCATAGAGTTTGAACTGTTCGATACTCAGCTGGTCTTTGATCTGGCTGGGCAAGTATCGGGGGTAGGTTGGGCGTATCGCTTCGTGCGCTTCCTGAGCGTTTTTTGATTTGGTTTTAAACAGTCTGGGTTCTTTAGGAACATTGTCAGCGCCGTAGTTTTCGGCAATCAGCGCACGGATATCTTCGACAGCATCTACCGACAGGTTAACCGAGTCGGTACGCATGTAGGTGATTAAACCGGCGGTTTCTCCGCCTATATCGATACCTTCATAGAGTTGCTGGGCAACTATCATGGTGCGTTTGGTGGTAAAACCCAGTTTGCGCGAGGCTTCCTGTTGCAGAGTCGAAGTGATAAAGGGTGGCGCAGGGTTGCGTTTTTGCTGTTTTTTCTCCAGCTTGGCGACCATTAATTGGCCATCAGCGGCATCCAGCAGGGTTTGCCTGGTTTTTTCGGCCAGCTGTTCGTTGGTAATGCTAAATTGACTGATTTTTTCGCCGTCAAACTGGGTCAACTTGGCTTTAAACGCTTGTTCATGCGCCGTCAATGCGGCATTGATTGTCCAGTATTCGCGAGTTTTAAAGGCCTCGATTTCAAGTTCGCGCTCGACGATCATGCGCAAGGCGGGGCTTTGTACACGGCCTGCAGACAGACCGCGGCGGATTTTTTTCCATAACAATGGCGACAGGTTAAAACCGACCAGATAATCCAAGGCGCGGCGAGCCTGTTGGGCGTTGACCAAGTTGATCGCTAATGGTTCTGGATTGGCAATGGCGTCGGTGACGGCTTTTTTGGTAATTTCATGGAATACGACCCGATGCAC
The DNA here is from genome assembly GCF_037671525.1 of Methylobacter svalbardensis. Taxonomy (NCBI): domain Bacteria; kingdom Pseudomonadati; phylum Pseudomonadota; class Gammaproteobacteria; order Methylococcales; family Methylococcaceae; genus Methylobacter; species Methylobacter svalbardensis. The sequence continues at coordinate 45,118 of NZ_JAWPOH010000020.1, read as the reverse complement.
CGGCTTGTCTTTCAGTAGTTTTTTTTCTTTCAGCAGTTCCAGTAAATGCCAGGAAATGGCTTCTCCTTCTCTATCAGGGTCAGTCGCCAGATATAAGGTGTCTGCGGTCTTAAGGGCTTTGGCAATGGCTTGCACATGTTTTTGGTTGCGCTCAATGACTTCATATTTCATCGCGAAGTCGTTGTTCGGGTCAACTGCGCCCTCTTTGGGGATCAGGTCACGTACGTGTCCATAAGAGGCTAAAACCTGAAAGTCCTTGCCCAAATATTTTTCGATGGTTTTGGCTTTTGCGGGCGATTCTACAATGACGAGATTCTTGCTCATTTATTCTTAAAAGAGGTGAAAGGTTTAAAGGAAGGTGAAAGGTAAAGGTATGTGTTTTGAACCTTGACTCTTGAACCTTCGTTAATGCAAATAAGTGGGGATAAGGTCATAGACTATATCTTCCATTCTGGAGAAAGCGATTTCTTCATCCGGCTGGCTGAGCAATACCATCAGCACTATCCATTTCAGTTTTTCCATCGATATTTCTTCATTTTCTAGCGCCATGGCCCGGTCGATGACGATTTCCCGGTTAGCTGCGCTCAGGATGCCGCTATTCTCAAGGAACATAAGCAAATTACGGCTTTCAAGATCCAATTTGGCTTTCTCTTGACTGCAAAAAATACGGAATGCAGGTGTGGCGGATGTTTTTATGGCGCGTTGCAGGCTAAGCGACTCCAGCCAGTCGAAAGCTTTGTTGACTTCGATTTGTTCAAAGCCTGCTTCCAGTAATTCTGTTCTGACGACATCGCTGTCAGGAAGTATTTCAATTTCATCTTCCATATAGTTTTCGAATAAGTACATCAGGACATCAAAAATATTTTCTTTCATAGGCTCTTGGTTGTTGATAATTATTTTATTCTCGTATAGCCGCCGCCGGGGGCTGCTTCCAGGTAACCTTGCAGTTCAAGAATCAGCAGCATTGACGAAATAACTTCGACAGATTCGTTGGCATTTTCAACCAGAGTATCGATAGAAGTTGGGCTAAACATGACGAGATTCAATAATGTTTGCTGCTCCAGGTCAAGTGTTGATTGCATTGTTACCGGGGAGAAGATTGCATCTTGTTGATTATATTGATTTAGTTCCTCAAGAATATCTTGGGTTGTTTCGACAAGTTTTGCGCCTTCGCGGATTAGCGCGTTGCAACCTCGGGCCAGCGGGTTATTAATGGAACCGGGAATCGCAAAAACTTCACGGTTTTGCTCCAAGGCCATGCGCGCAGTAATCAGTGAGCCGCTTTGTTTGGCGGCTTCAACCACCAACAGGCCTTGGCACAGACCACTGATAATGCGGTTGCGCCGGGGAAAGTGGTTGGCTTTGGCGGTAGTGCCCGGCGGAAATTCCGAGACCATTGCACCGGAATTGACAATTTCAGTGGCCAGGTCTTTATGCCGGGCCGGATAAACACGATCCAGTCCGGTTCCGGCTACTGCAATCGTATAACCTTTGGCCTTTAATGCGCCCTGATGGCTAGCGGCATCGATACCCAAGGCCAGTCCGCTGGTAATGGTAAAACCGCAATGACTCAGGGTTTTGGCGAAGTTAAAGGCGATTTCAAGGCCGACAGATGACGGATTTCGGCTGCCCACGATCGCAATTTGCGGCAGGGATAACAGTTCGGGGGTGCCGCGTACAAACAAAAGTGGCGGAGGATCGGCGATTTCTTTTAACAGCGGCGGATAGTTTGGGTCATTGAGGGTGATAACGCCGTTATTCTCCTGACTGAGCCAGCACAAATCATAGTCGATCAGCGCCCAATCAGGATTTTTGATCGCATTAACGATGTCACTTTTTAAGCCCAAGGCGCTCAGTGCGGAGGATGATTCTGCAAATAACTGTGCCGGGGTATGGCTAATCAGTAAGCGGAGAAATGTCCTGCAACCGACGCCTGGCGTGCGCAATAACGCAAGCCAGTATTTGATGTCTTGCTCGGGAATGTTCAGGGGGTTTTAACTTTGTCTAAAACATGAAGGGCCTGAGTCGCTTTCATGACCAAGGCATAACTGACACGCTCAAACGGACGGAAAACCATCAGGGTGCCCGCCATTTCATCCGGAAGGTTAACGAGATCGTTTTTAACCGGGCTGTACGAATCTTTGACAATATTGCCGCGTTGATAGATGTCCAGTTCGTGCCCGGCTAAAAGACCGTCAGTCGTGCCCTTGTCTATGACGACCACGTTATACCGGCCGATTTGAGAAACGCCGCCAAGCACGCTGATAATACTGCCGCTGATGCTTTGTTCGGGTGGACGGGGAAAATAATTTAACGCAATATCCTGTTCAGCATTGGGCATAATCCGATCGCCGATACGAATTTCTTGGGTGGATTTGGTTATGGTTAATGTCGCAGGGTCTCCGGGTTGTTGTAATGAGGTGTCGGCAATGTATTGCGCCTCATAGCCCAAAATTTCTCCGCTTTCCGGACTGATATAGGCGCTGCCCGGCCGGTAAATCGTGTAGGACTGGCTTTTCGGTTCGGTAATTGAGCGCACATAAACGCGGTCGCCGGTACCTGTAATCAGGTGTTCGCCGGCAAAATCAATAACATACGGCGCATTGTTGAGTTCATTTTCATTCACCACTTGGGGTGATGACAGAAAACTGCTTATCGTTTCGGTGGGGATTAATTTAATAGCCTGTTTCAGCTCGCTTACCCGAATACAAGGCAGTACTTTGCCATCGTCGGAGACGGCAAAGTCTTTGCGGCCTTGCTTATAGTCTTGTTCCCGAAGTATACAGGGAGAATTGGCGTTGGCCAGGGGGAGTTCGCTACGGGAAAGACTAAGTTGGGGATTGCCATCGACGATTGAAAAATAAAGCGTATCGCCGGGATAAATCAGGTGGGGGTTCTTGATTTGAGCATTACGGTTCCATAATTCAGGCCATTGCCAAGGGTGGGTTAAAAATTTACCGGATAATTCCCATAGAGTATCGCCTTTGACGACGGTATATTGATCGGGATGAGACGGATTTATTTGTATTTCATCTGCCCATGCGCTGTTGCTGATGATGAGCAGAGAAACTATCAATCCGGTGAATGTTCGAAAAGCCATGTTTGGGTTCCTGTCGAGTCTTTTTGTGCGATCTGAATTCAAAGTTTAGATGAATTCATATAGAATTCCAGTATTCAATTATTATAGTGGAGAGTTTGTTGAGTATTCTATCTATTCTCGAGTTTCCGGATGAAAGGTTGCGTAAGAAGGCTGCAATCGTAAAAACGGTCGATGATAAAATTAAAAAATTGGTCGATGATATGCTTGAGACCATGTATGAATCACATGGTGTAGGCTTGGCTGCAACTCAGATTAATGTGCATCAGCGGGTCGTCGTCATCGATGTCAGCGAGGAAAAGGATGCCCCGTTATGTTTAATCAATCCTGAAATCATTGAAAAAGACGGGGTTAAAGAGTCCGAAGAAGGTTGTCTTTCGGTACCCGGTTTTTTTGAAAAAGTGACCAGAGCCGAGCATGTTATCGTCAGGGCGCTGGACAGGGAAGGTGTGTCTTTTGAATTTAGCGCCAGAGATTTGCTGGCTGTTTGCGTTCAGCACGAGCTGGATCATTTGAGCGGAAAACTGTTTGTCGATTATATTTCACCGTTAAAACGGCAGCGGATTAAGAAGAAATTGGAAAAAACCCATAAAATGGAAGCGAGTTGATGAAGATAATTTTTGCCGGAACCCCTGAGTTTGCCGTCCCTTGCTTGCAGATGTTGTTGGATTCAGGGCGTGAGGTTTGTGCCGTCTATACTCAGCCAGACCGTCCGGCAGGCAGAGGGCGCAAGTTGCAACCTAGTCCGGTCAAAGCATTGGCCTTGACTGCCGGGATTCCGGTTTTTCAACCACTGACGATGAAGACCGATGAGGACTTGCAGCGGGTCAGTGCATTGAATGCCGATCTGATGGTGGTGGTCGCTTACGGCATGATCTTAACGCAAGCCGTTCTGGACGTGCCCAAACTGGGCTGTATCAATGTCCATGCTTCATTGTTGCCGCGTTGGCGCGGTGCGGCACCTATTCAGCGGGCATTGATGGCGGGCGATCAAAAAACCGGCGTGACCATTATGCAGATAGTGCGCAAACTGGATGCCGGCGATATGCTGCACAAGGAAGAATGCGTGATTGGCCCGACCGATACGGCCGTCGATTTACATGACAAATTATCCGTGTTGGGTGCAATAGGCCTGAGCAAAGTGCTGGCGCAACTGGAAGCGGGAACCATTCATCCCGAACCGCAGGATGAGGCGCTGGTGACCTATGCCGAAAAACTGGATAAAAGCGAAGCCGTTATCGACTGGACGCAACCGGCTGCGGATCTGGCTCGAAAGGTAAGAGGCTTAAATGCATGGCCGGTCGCGCAAACGCTTTATCAAGGCAAGGTGTTGCGCATTTGGCAGGCGGTAGCCGTGCAGGATGATTCGTCTTTGCAAATGGAACCCGGCGTGGTTCGCTGTGTCGATAAAAATATCGATGTGGCGACCGGCTTAGGTTTTTTAAGGCTGCTGGAAATACAGTTGCCGGGCGGGAAACGCATGCCTGTCCAGGCATTTCTCAGCGCTCACGACGTTAACGGAGTTAAATTAGGTTGAACAATCAGTGAATACAAGATTAGTCGCAGCCCGGGTATTGTCGCGGGTTTTGCAGGACGGGCAGTCTTTAACCGCCGCTCTGGATAATGCCTTTTTGAGCATAGAGTCGGGTAAAGACCGGGCTTTCATTCAGGCGCTATGTTACGGCGTTTGCAGGCAATTTCATCGGCTGGATTTTATTTTAAGTCAATTGCTGGATAAACCGCTAAAGGATACCGACGTTAAGGCTCTGGCTTTGGTGGGCTTGTACCAGCTTAAATTCATGCGGGTAAAACCTCACGCCGCAGTGTCCGAAACGGTTTTGGCGGCACGTAAAAAACCGTGGGCCAAGTCGCTGATCAATGCGGTGCTTAGAACCTATCTGCGAGAGCAGGAAGGGCTTGAGCACAAAGCCGATAAATTTCAGGTCGCAGCCCTGAGTCATCCCGACTGGCTGATTAAGCAGATTGAACAGGACTGGCCCGAGCAGGCGTTAAATATTTTCTTGGAAAACAACCAGCAGCCGCCTATGGTGTTGCGGGTCAATCTGGCGAAAACCAGCCGCAAGGATTATTTGCAAGGGTTAGCCGGCCAAGATATAGCGGGGCAAGCCGTCAGCTTTTGCCCATCGGCGATCAGGCTGGATAAACCGGTGCCGGTCGATTTGTTGCCCGGCTTTGCCGAAGGGCTGGTATCCGTTCAGGATACTGCCGCGCAATTGGCAGCCGGATTGCTGGATGTTCAGCCGGGACAACGGGTGCTGGATGTCTGTGCCGCACCGGGCGGTAAAACCGCGCATATTCTTGAAAGCCAACCGCAGCTAAAAGAACTGGTCGCCGTCGATATAGACGAGTTCAGAATGCAGCGGGTCAGCGAGAATTGTCGGCGTCTGGGCTTGCAAGCCACTCTGGTGGTAGGCGATGCGGCAAACCCTTCAGGCTGGTGGGACGGCAAACCGTTTGACCGGATTTTACTGGACGCGCCATGTTCAGCCTTAGGCGTTATTCGCCGTCACCCCGATATTAAATTATTGCGCAGAGCCGAGGATATTGGCCAGTTACAGGCTATGCAAAAAGCCATCCTGCAAGCCGTCTGGCCGCTGCTAGCGCCCGGCGGACTATTAGTTTATGCAACCTGTTCCATTTTAAAGCAGGAAAATGAGCAGCAGGTTCAAGCTTTCTTAACTGAACATAGCGATGCGGTCGAGTTGCCCTTGTTCCCAAGTTCCAGTTTGGGAACGACAGACTGGGGAACCGCCGGAGCTTGCGGACGCCAGATTCTTACCGGTGAATCGGCAATGGATGGATTCTATTATGCGCGCATCAGCAAGCAATAAAACATCGCTTTGCTATGCATTGCTGTGTTGTTTTTTGATAGGATTGTTGCCTGCGATAAGTCATGCCGATACGCCTGTCCTGAACGCAGTCGAAGGATTTGGAGTGGAAGTCAAAAATGCCGAGTTGACCTTGCAAGACGATAGCTATGCGTTGTCTGCGGATATAGATTATCGGCTCAGTACGCGGGCAACGGAGGCGCTGCAAAACGGCGTACCTTTGTATTGGGATATACATATCAAGGTCCTGCAACAGCGGAATTATTTTTGGAATAAAACACTGGTTAATACCGGCATCCGTTACCGCATCCAGTATCATGCCTTACTGAATATGTATCGGGTCAGAAATGAAGGTGCAGGTGACGTGACTAACTTTTCTACGCTATCGGCGGCGCTCGATTCGATGTCAATTATCCGTGATTTCCGGGTAATGGATACGGCGATTTATGCTCCTGGAGAGCGCTATGCCGTCGGCATAAAAGTAACGCTTGATCGAGATGCCCTGCCTTTGCCGTTACGCCCGGTCGCCTATATTAATCCTCAATGGTATTTATCCAGTGACTGGACATTATGGCCTTTAACAAAATAAAACCCCCCGTCAGTTTGTCCATATTGGTTCTGCTGGGCTTGATTTTGCTGTTGCTACAGCTGATGAGTTCGGCAACACAGGAATCTTCAGAATTGAGTGCGATGTATTCATGGCTGCTTTTGGTCAATGCGCTGGGCTCTGTGGTGTTGCTGGGCTTGGTCGGCGCTAATATTTATTCTCTGGCGCGGCAGTTAAAAAAACGTGAGGCAGGTTCGAGATTAACCACGCGGATGGTGTCTCTGTTTGTGGTACTGGCTCTGGCTCCTGCTGTTATTGTGTTTTATTTTTCCATGCAGTTTTTGCATCAGGGTATCGATAGCTGGTTTAATGTGGAAATAGACCGGGCGATGGAGGATGCTTTGGAACTGAGTCAGGCATCGTTAGACCAGCGGATGCGCTGGCATTTGCGACAAACACAGCAATTGACCGGGAGGCTGGTGGATTCGCCGGAAACGCTGGTGACTCTGGAAATGGAAAATTTGCGTGAACTTTCCGGGGCGTCCGAAATGACGCTATTTTCCCGGCAGGGCAGGATTATGGCTTCAAGCAGCATCAATCCCAGTGATATTTTGCCGAGTTTGCCGGATGAGCATGTTTGGTTGCAGTTGCGGCGGAATACGGAGTTTGTCGCTTTGGCGCCGGTACGCGAAGATGAGTTGATGATCCGGGTTATCGTTACCGTTAAAACCAGGGAGCCGCAATATTTACAGGCTTTATATCCGGTGCCGATAAGGATTGCCGATTTGGCCGATTCGGTGGAATTTGCCTTTGTGCGTTATCAGGAGATGAATTTTTTAAGGGACTCCTTAAAGTTGAGTTTCTCTTTGACGTTGTCACTGGTTTTGTTGATGAGTTTGCTGGCGGCTATTTGGGTGGCTTTTATCAGTATCCGTAATATTATCGCCCCGGTAAAGGCGCTGGTTAAGGGCACGCAGGCGGTGGCTTCCGGGAATTATGATCAAGATCTGCCGGTTACTGCTCAGGATGATCTGGGTTTTCTGGTGGAGTCTTTTAACGAGATGACTCATCGTATTGCCAGGGCCAGCGATGAAACCCGGATGGCCGGTATTGAGGTGGAAAATCAACGGGCTTATCTGGAAACGATACTGGCGAATTTAACCGCCGGGGTGATTAGTTTTGATACGGTGTATAAGATACGTACGGCGAATCAGGCGGCTTACCGGATTTTTCACGTTCATGTGAATCAGTTTGTCGGGCGGACTTTGTTGGAGTTGGTGCAGAGTTATGCCGAACTGGCTGAACCTTTAAAATCCATTCAGCGCTTATTGGAGCAAGCCGATGATATATGGCAGCAGCGGATTGCTTTTTTAGGTCCCAACGGTCGGCAGGAGTTACTGTGCAGAGGCACGCCGCTATTTTCTCAGGAAGGCCTGCGAGTCGGGGCGGTGGTGGTTTTTGATGATGTGACCGATTTGATTCAGGCGCAGAAAAATGCGGCCTGGGGGGAGGTGGCGAGAAGGTTGGCCCATGAAATCAAGAATCCGTTAACACCCATACAGTTATCGGCAGAACGCTTGCAGCATAAGCTGGCCGACAAGTTGACTGCCAGTGATGCAGATATGTTGCAGCGTTCAACTACAACCATCGTGCAGCAGGTTGAGGCAATGAAGGAAATGGTAGATGATTTCTCGGAATATGCCAAACCCTCCAAAAAGCAGACGGTGGATATTGATCTGCCCCGTTTGGTTCAGGAGGTGTTAGCGCTTTATGTGTTAAAGTCGGGGGTCAAGTTTAAAGCCGATTACGATACGGGTTTGTTGATGATTAAAGGTGACCCCGTCAGTATCAGGCAGGTGTTGCATAATCTGATAAAAAATGCACTGGAAGCCTCGGATGTCAAAGGTTTGATCGAAATAAGCCTGCACCGGGTGCAAAAAAATAACACCGATTTTATCGAAATAGCACTTTATGACGATGGGTCGGGCATTAAAGATGAGCAAATTGAACGGATTTTTGAACCCTACGTTACCACTAAGTCCAAAGGTACTGGTTTGGGGTTGGCGATAGTCAAAAAAATAATTGAGGAACACGGCGGTGCGATATGGGTCGACACCAGCCGTAAAGTGGGGGCTGGATTTATTATTCAGCTTCCGGCGTGTAATTTTTGAGATGTTGTAAAACAATATGAATGCAAACATACCGCGAATATTGGTTGTAGATGATGAGCCGGACATTCGCCGACTGGTCTGTGAAATTCTTGAGGATGAAGGTTATCAGGTCGCTACGGCTGAAAATGCCGGCACCGCCAGGGAGTTAAAAAAGTCTGAAATTCCTGATCTGATCCTGCTTGATATTTGGATGCCGGATACCGATGGCATAACCTTGTTGAAAGAATGGGTTGTTGAAGAAGCCATGCTTTGTCCTGTGGTTATGATGTCAGGACACGGCTCTGTTGAAGCCGCTGTTGAGGCGACTCGGCTGGGAGCTTATGATTTTCTTGAGAAGCCGTTGTCTCTAGCAAAATTATTATTGATTGTAGAAAGGGCTTTGGAGGCCAGTAGTCTGCAAATAGAAAATGCGGGGCTTAAACAGCTGTTAGTCGCCGATATTGAACCGGTTGGCAAGAGTGCTGCCGTTGCGAGAATGAAGGATCAATTAAAGCGCTTGGCCCAGCATGATGCCAGGGTGTTGTTTGTCGGTGAGGCGGGTGTTGGTAAGGAGATGTATGCGCGTTACCTGCATAATAACAGCCTCCATCGAGACGGTCCTTTTGTGGATGTGGCGGTAGGCAGTATATCGCCGGAAAATTCGGCGGTGGAGTTTTTCGGCAAAGAGGATGCGGGTAAGATTTATCCGGGTTTGTTGGAGCGAGCGCATAAGGGGACGCTGTTTTTAGGCGAAATCGGCGGCATGGATAAGGAAACGCAACTAAGGTTGCTCGGCGCGCTGGAGTCAAGTTCATTCCTGCGAGTAGGGGGTGGCGAGGCGGTTCGTGTTGAAGTTCGGGTGGTCGCGTCAACCCGCATTGCCTTGGATGAGGAGGTTAAGGCGGGTCGTTTTCGGCAAGATTTATATTATCTCCTTAATGAGGTCTCGCTCGACGTTCAACCGCTACGGGAACACAGTGAGGATGTGCCTGCATTACTGAGTTTTTATGTGGATTATTTTGTCAGTCAGGATAGATTGCCTTTTCGGAAGTTTTCGATGGCAGCGCAAAACTATTTGCGTAATTACAGTTGGCGCGGCAATGTACGGGAATTGAAAAACCTGGTGCAGCGCTTAATGATACTGGGTGTGGGGGAAGAAATAGAGTTGGATGAGGTGAAGGCGGCGTTGGGTTCTGTGATTGGTGATACCGTTACGGCGCATTCGGTGCCTGAGTTCTTTAATTTACCGTTAAAAGAGGCCCGAGATCATTTTGAAAAGGCCTATCTGGAATACCATTTTGAGCGTACCGGCGGTAGTGTTGCAAAATTGTCAGCCGCAGTGGGTATGGAGAGAACGCATCTTTATCGTAAGCTGCATTCATTGAATATAAAATTGTAAGGCAGGCACAAGACGAAAGGTTCAAGGCACATGCTTTTTTCGCCCTTCACCTTGTACTTAAATTACAAATAAACTTGAAAGTTTTGGTAATTCTTAGTAGAATCTCGTTCTTTATATTCAAGCCTTTAACAGTAAGCCTAAGCAACGATGAAAACATTTAGTGCAAAGCCAGCAGAAGTTAAGCGTGATTGGTTCGTGGTCGATGCAGAAGGAAAGACACTTGGTCGTCTTGCTTCTGAAATTGCGCTTCGCCTTCGCGGTAAACATAAACCAGAATACACACCGCATGTTGATACCGGTGATTACATTATTGTAGTAAATGCAGAGAAGATAGGCGTTACCGGCAATAAAGAAAAAAATAAGTTGTATCAGCATCATACCGGTTATATCGGTAATCTTAAGACTGTTACCTTGGGTAAATTGAGAAAAACTTTCCCTGATCGTATTCTTACTACAGCAGTTAAAGGAATGTTACCTAACAATCCACTGGGTCGTGCAATGTTCAAGAAATTGAAAGTCTATGCAGGTCCTGAACACGATCATCAGGCTCAACAGCCACAAGTATTAGAATTATAAGCGGGTAGATCATGGCAGCAGCAGCTCAGTATTACGGAACAGGTCGTCGTAAATGTGCAATAGCACGTGTTTATGCAACGTCAGGTACCGGAAAAATCACTATTAACAAAAAAACCCTCGAAGAATATTTCGGTCGTAAAACCGACCAGATGGTTTCTCGTCAACCATTGGGTTGTGTTGATATGGAAGGCAAATTCGATATTAATGTCATCGTTAAAGGCGGCGGTCCATCTGGACAGGCTGGCGCTATTCGTCACGGTTTGACTCGTGCGTTGATGGTATATGATGAAACCTTGCGTCCAGCGCTTAGAAAAGCCGGTTTTGTTACCCGCGATTCACGTATTGTTGAACGTAAAAAAGTGGGTTTGCACAAAGCCAGAAAACGTCCACAGTACTCGAAACGTTAATCGATTACTTCCATGCAGTAACCCCCGGTTACGCATGTGGAAACAAAAAAGGCTGCATTCGTAAGAATGCGGCCTTTTTTATGGTTATTTAAAAGAGGATGGGCGGTGAAAATTTCGGTTGTTGCGATTGTTTATTCTTGATGGCTTAAGTTTGGCTGTTAACAAATAGCCACAGATTGATGCGAATCAAGCCCTGGCACACACCCAGACATCTACCCGGCTAGCGCCGGCTTTTTTCAATGCATAAGCCAGTTCATGGGCGGTGGAGCCGGTGGTCATTACATCGTCGAGTATTGCGATGTGCTGGACATGGATGGGCTTGACGATTGAAAACGCATTTTTCAGGTTTTTACGGCGTTTTTTGGCGGGTAATTGGGTTTGATGGGGCGTGTCGCGATTGCGCCTGCAGCTGTTAAGATCTAGCGGAATCTGTAATTCTCGGCTTACGATTCTGGCAATTTCTATGGCCTGGTTGAAGCCTCGCTGGCGATAGCGGGCTTTATGCAGCGGAACCGGTAAAATCAAGTCGGGCCGGTCGGCGGTCTGTTTCATGCCGTGCTTTCCTGCCCGACACCCTTCGGGTAAATGCAAATTTGTTCCAGACAGATTTGTCAGGTGGTCGGCTAATAACATGCCGAGTAAGCGCGCATTCTTGTGGTTGGCGCCGAATTTTAAGGTGCTGATTAAATGCCGGATGGCACCTTGATGGATGAACGGCGCGACAGTCTCATCAAAGGCGGGCTGGCGGCTCAGGCAGCGACCGCACAAAACCGCCGGAAGCGGTTTTGTGCGCGAAGCGCCCGAAGGGTGCTGGGCAGGGATTGTCCAGCATGATTGTGCCGGGTCTGCTGTGGATATTTCCAGTATTTCTGCGCATTGATAACAGCAGTGATTATTTCGAGGCAGTTGCGTATAGCACGAATGGCAAATGTCGCGGGAATCGTGTCCTGGGTTTCCGCATAAGATGCAAGTAGGCGGAAGCAGGTAATCCTGTATAATATTGATCCAGTTGTATACCATTTTTATATGAACAGGTTGACAAGTTTATCGTCGTTCGCGATCGATGGACTTCACATCTTAGTCCATCCTATATTGGAGCTTAACAGAATGTCTGCAAACCCTGCAATTCGCCATGACTGGCAGTTGGATGAAGTGCAAGCGCTTTATGCGTTGCCTTTTAATGACCTGATTTTTAAGGCGCAAACCGTACACCGAGAGAATTTCGATCCCAATGAAGTTCAGATTAGCAGTCTGCTGAGTATTAAAACCGGCTCCTGTTCGGAAGACTGCGGCTATTGCCCGCAAAGCGCCCGCTATGATTCCGATTTGACGCCCGAGGCATTAATGCCGGTGGATGCGGTTTTGAAGGCGGCGCAACTGGCTAAAGATCAAGGCGCATCGCGTTTTTGTATGGGCGCGGCCTGGCGTCAGCCTAAAGACAGGGATGTGGAGCGGGTGGTGGAAATGGTTCAGGGTGTTAAGGCCTTAGGTCTGGAAACCTGCGTAACCTTAGGCATGTTGACCGATGCGCAAACGGCCCGCTTAAAAGAGGGCGGTCTGGATTATTACAACCACAATCTGGATACATCCGAAGACTATTATTCCGAAGTCATCACCACGCGGACTTATCGGGATCGTCTGGATACGCTGGCGCGGGTCAGGGATGCCGGGATTAATGTATGTTGCGGCGGCATTATCGGTATGGGCGAGAGCGCTGTTGATCGCGCCAAGCTTTTAATCGAGCTGGCAAATTTGCCCAAGCATCCTGAAAGCGTGCCGGTCAATATGCTGGTGCAGGTCGAAGGCACACCGTTAATGGGAACTGAAGCTTTAGATCCCATTATCTTTATCAGAACCATTGCGGTTGCCAGAATGATGATGCCAAAATCACGGGTGCGGTTGTCCGCAGGGCGCAATAACATGAGCGATGAAATGCAGGCGCTGTGTTTTCTGGCCGGTGCCAATTCGATTTTTTATGGCGATAAGTTGTTGACTACCGATAATCCGATGACTAACCATGATTTGGCTTTGTTTGAGCGGCTAGGTGTGTATTCAGGCGGCTCAAGTTACGCTTGATCCTGGAGAAATAAAGTAATCCACGAAAGACACGAAAAGTACGAAAATAGTCAAAGTAATTTATTTCGTGCTTTTCGTGGATACAAACCTTAAATCCAATGACGTCCCCATTCTCAAAATTAACCGCCAACCTGGACGATATTGCCCAACAAGGCTTGTATCGTTCGCGGCGGATCATAGCATCCCCTCAAGGCATTAACCTGGAAATTGACGGCAGAAAACTGATCAATTTTAGCAGCAATGATTACCTGGGGCTGGCTAATCATCCCGATGTAGTCAATGCGTTTAAATCCGGGGTAGATCAATACGGAGTTGGCAGTGGTTCTGCGCATTTGATTTGCGGACATAGCACGGCTCATCATGCTCTGGAAGAAGAGCTCGCCGCTTTCACTGGACGCGACCGGGTATTATTGTTTTCTACCGGATACATGGCAAATATCGGCGTAATTTCGGCTTTATTGGGGCGCGGCGATGCGGTATTTGAAGACCGATTAAATCATGCGTCCTTACTGGATGGCGGCCTGTTGTCCGGCGCCCGATTTAAGCGTTATGCTCATGCCGATCTGGCTGATCTCGAAGCAAATCTGAGCAAAGCCGCAGGCAACAAGCTGATCGTTACCGATGGCGTATTCAGCATGGATGGCGATTTTGCACCGCTGGATGAATTGGCTGCTGCCGCAAAAAATCATGATGCCTGGCTGATGGTTGACGATGCGCACGGCCTGGGTGTAATCGGCGAACATGGCGGCGGGATTTTGGAGCATTACGGTCTTGGCCAGGATGATGTGCCGGTGCTGATGGGGACCTTGGGTAAAGGTTTTGGTACTTTCGGCGCGTTTGTCGCGGGTTCCGAGGTGTTGATTGAAACCCTGATCCAGAAAGCTCGCACTTATGTTTATACCACCGCTTTACCGGCAGCGGTTGCCGAGGCGACACGGGCAAGTTTAAAAATTGTCATCGAAGAAAGCTGGCGCCGGGACAAGCTGAGGGCGCTGTCGGAGCGGTTCAGGTTGGGCGCGGAGCAGCTCGGACTGCAGGTGATGGCATCAGCGTCGGCTATACAGCCCATCCTGATCGGCGACAGTCAAAAAGCCGTAGACATCAGCAATGCTTTGTTGAATGCCGGTTTTTTAGTCAACGCTATTCGTCCGCCGACCGTGCCTCAAGGTAGCGCAAGATTGCGGGTGACTTTTTCAGCGTTGCACGAGCAGCAGCATGTCGATCAGTTGCTGGACGCGCTAGCCAAAATTATCGTAGGCCGCAAGTGACAACAATTCACCTGGAAACCTTCGGCAAAGGCAAACCCATAGTGCTGGTGCATGGTTGGGCGATGCATACCGGCATTTGGCGGGAGTTTGCCCGGCAATTGGCGCTCAACTATCAGGTCACCTGTATCGATTTGCCGGGACACGGGCATAGCGAAAAAATCGATCCGTTTACGCTGGAACGGATTAGCGCCGAGTTGGTTAATGCGATCCCCGAGCAGAGCTGTTGGCTGGGTTGGTCTTTTGGCGCTACGGTGGTGCTTGATATAGCCAGTCGTTATCCTGATCGGGTATCTTCACTGGTTTTACTGGCGGGCAATCCCTGTTTTACCCGTTCCGGCCTGGGAACACATGACTGGCCCGGCATGGATATCCGGTTGCTCGATGATTTTGCCGATCAGTTGAATGAAAGCTGTCAGGCGACTTTACTGCGCTTTTTATCCTTGCAGGTAAACGGCTTGCCCGAGCAAAAGGCTCTATTGAAGGTACTTAGAGCAGCCATATACGAATGCGATCCGCCTGATGGGCATACCTTGCAAGGCGGTTTGGCGATACTGAAACAGGCAGACATGAGGCCAGTTTTATCCGAATTAAAAACGCCTGTGTCGGTCATCTTAGGCAGTCTGGATACCCTGGTTCCTGTCGCCGTAGCTCAAAAAATGCAGCAGTTATTGCCGAGTCTGGAATTAAATATCATCGACAGTGCAGGACATGTGCCGTTTTTGTCACATAGCAGGGAAACATTGGCGATTATTTCCCGATTTATGGATGAGCAATGCCTTTAGATAAAGCCAAAATCAAACAATCATTTGCGGCGGCCGCGGTGACTTATGATGGCGTTGCCGCATTGCAGCGCATTGTCGGTAGAGCGCTGCTGGGTACCATAGATACTGAAAAGCTGGCAGGTACTCTGCTGGACCTGGGTTGCGGCACCGGTTTTTTAACCTCCGAACTGTTGGGGTTTGCTCAGCCCATTGTCGCTTTGGATATTGCCTTGCCGATGTTGCAGCTAACGCGAACGAAGCTGGCAGATACACCTAATGTCAGCTATTTATGTGCCGATGCTGAACAGCTGCCGCTAGCCGGACAAGTGGTCGATGGCGTTTTCTCCAATCTCGCTTTGCAATGGTGTATCAACCTTGAGGCCGTTTTTATCGATATTAAACGGGTAATGAAACCGGGCGGCAGGCTGGTTTTCTCGACATTCGGTCCGCAAACGTTACAGGAATTAAAAGCCGCGTGGGCGGATGTCGACGACTACCAGCACGTTAACGACTTTTACAGTGAGCAACAGCTGACCCGCTTTCTTCAGTTGGCGGGCTATACCGAGATAAAGATTGAAACCAAGCTTTATATATCGAACTACGGTTCGGTTTTGGCGCTGATGAAGGAGCTAAAGCACATCGGTGCGCATAACATGATTGTCGGGCGTAATAAAAACATCACTACCAAAACGCAGATGCAGCGCATGATTGCGACTTATGAGCGGCATCGAACCGACGATCGGGTTCCCGCGACTTACGAGGTTATTATGGTCGCGGCAAGCTAATGGAAAAAGGTTACTTTATAACCGGAACCGACACCAATGCCGGCAAGACCTGGGCAACGATTGCGCTGATGCGTTACTTGAAAAATCAGGGGAAATCAGTTGCAGGCATGAAGCCTGTCGCTTCAGGTTGCTTGATGCAGGATGGGCAGCTGAAAAATGAAGATGCGTTGCTGATGCAAGAAAATGCGTCATTGCCGATTGACTATGATTTAATCAATCCCTATGCCTACGAACTGCCGGTTTCACCGCATATTGCGGGCATAAACAACCCAGTCAAACTGGATCAGTTGGTTGCTAAATTTGAGCTGTTAAAAAATCTAGCTGATATTGTTGTTGTTGAAGGCGCCGGAGGTTGGTACAGTCCTTTAAATGAACGGGAAGCGAATAGCGACTTGGCAATAGCACTGTCTCTGCCGGTGATTTTGGTTGTCGCCATCAGACTGGGTTGCATCAATCATGCGCGATTGACTTATCAGGCGATCGCGCAGTCGGGCGTAAACTGTGCCGGTTGGATTGCAGTCTGTACAGACCCGGAATTGCTAAACAGGGACGAGAATATACTCAGCATAAAAGCCGCTGTAGCCCCAACTTTGCTGGGTGTGTTGCCTTATACGGAAGTCGCGGATTTCGATTTTCTCTCGGGGCAACTGAAGCTATAATTCACCCTTGATAATGCCTTTACCGGCAGAGTGGCAAAAATAAAACATGACAAAGTCTCTTTGAAAGCCCTATTATTTTCATTTTTTTCTCAGCTTGATTATCCGTTTAACTGACGGCACAAGGTTAATGCATGACGATTCGCCATAACTTATCTATAAAGTTCTCATCAGTAAAATTTATTTTAGTTGTCGGTACGTTGTTGTCCGGATGTGCCTCGACCCGGCAAATTGTGCTTGATCATCCGTCGACTCAGGTCAGCCAGTTCCAGCCTTTGCAAGGTTTCCAGGTCATTGATGGCGACGACTATTATGTGCGGTTAGTTTCGGAGTTCGATTTTAAAGGCGAAAATGTTTTAAAAGGCGGCTGTACCAATATGGCGCCGTCTTATGAAAAGGGGGATTTATCGGCGGCGCTTATTTACAGTGTGCGTAATGAGGCGCTTAAATTCAGTCGTGAAGCCACCGGTTTTTCGTATCAGGCAACCACAGGCAAGTGCAACTTTACATTCGATGCTAAAAAGCTTTACCTGACCCCGTGGATACGGCTGGATTCGGGCAAGGAAACCCTGGTCGATTATAATTTTTACACCAATGCGAACAGCGACGTGGATGTGTCGGGTCTGGTCGGCAATGTGAATGCGGCCAGCAATTTGCTGGCGCTAACCGGTGTCGGCATGGGGGTTGCGATTATGGGGCAGGTTGCCGGGCAATGGGTAAAGAGCAATCAGCAGGCGGCTACGGAAGTAGCAACACCGGTGCCTCATCAGTCGGCCAAACATAGTTCGGAGTCGCATTCACTACCGGCAGCCACGGCTTTTTTGGGTAAAATCGGAACGCTGAATCAGACAATATTTAAGGTTTATGATGTGGCGGAAGGCGGGTTTAATCTGCTGGGTTCGGATACTAAACAGTTGGGTGAACTAAAGATTTATCCGGAAATCCTGCCTTCTTTATTGCTAAAGACGACCGCTGACGGCATTCCCGATGCACGTGATTTATCCTTTGAAGAAATAGGCTATTCGCCGATAAAATCTGCGGCCGGGGACATCAATCTTCAGCAATTGATTGAGCAGTCGAAGCATCCGGCAAAACCGAATTTAAAACCTAATTGGAATAATTACCAGGAAGTGGAGGGTAATTGCCGAAAATTGAAACTGGTGATGAAGGATTTAGGCTTTAATAAGTTTGATCGCAATGCGGTAATTTACTATTTCCTGGCTAAAAATGACGATTGGAATAACTACAACATCAGTCGACAAAAGACGCAGGGTGAAGAAATGCGGCCCAAGGTCATAGAAGCTTATCGCAGTAAAAACTTTGCTAACTGTCTGGCAACTGACGATTATGCGGTTATGAAAGCGATGGGTTTGCCGGTCAATACGCCGTCTGACTGGCATCAGATGGGTGAGGCGAGTCATAAAAAAGAGCACACATTTGCGCCGCTTAAGTCGATAGAACGGCAGTTGGTTGCGGTGTTGAAAAATTCAAACAAAACGGAAATGGAGCAGCAGTTGTTTCCTTTGCTCAGTACCGCAAAAAATGGCGACGGTAGTGTGTTGCTGCAAAATCATTTAGGTGATTTCGGCTTGGGATTGTTGCTGAATCCTCCGGTAGTGTCAGCAGTCCCCGTCCCTGAGGAAGTATCGGTCGATCCGGTTGCATCTGCTGTTGCGCCTATTCCTGGCGAGGGCATTATTGTCAGTGCTCGTCAATTGGCGCAAGTCTTTTCAGGGTTGTCATTAAACGAATTGAGTTGTGCGCGGCCGGTTCCTGATAGCTTGGGTAAATCTGCGGGCATTTTATTGTTTACCACTAAAGAAGGTAGTGCGCGTATTAAAGGAGGTGCGATGGAATTTGAATTTTCCGGCGGTAAGATTACGCGTATTGCATTTCAGTTATCCACTTACCGGGATTTCGAACAGGATCTGTTGGATCGTCCCGAAGTTGGCGGCTGTCGAATTGATCCCGCTTTTCTGGCAAAGTTGCGCTAACGATAAGGTTATTTTGATAGGGCTGTCCCGTTATGAAAATTAACAAATTTTTTTGGGACGGGACTGGAAAGCAAATTGGTTAATAACATAAATTAAATATGGATTTGGAGTTGAATATAATCCATAATATTTGTGTGGTAAATAATTAATAATAAATAACACTATCAGGAGAAACATTATGGCTTTAATTACTTGGACAGCTAGTCAGTTCGGCACCAATGTCGGCTTTGCAGATGATGAACATAAGATTTTGTTCGATAAGCTTAATAAACTGTATGATCTAGCGACAAGTGGAGCACAGCGCTCTGCAGTAGGTGCGCAATTAGATTATTTGATTGCTTATGTCGTTGATCATTTTGCTCATGAAGAAAGAGAAATGTTGGCAAAAGGTTATGCAAGTTACGAACGCCACAAAGCAGAACATGAAGCTCTGATAGGCATTTGTGCCGGTCTGCAAACAAAGTTTCATGCAGGTGAGGCAGAAGTTGACGAAGGCGTCGGTCAATTGCTTAAGGGTTGGCTGGATAGCCACATTCCTAACTTCGATATGCCTTATGCCGATACGTTAAACAGCTGATCGGGTTCCAACGTTAAAAATAAAAGGCTTGTGAATTGCATTGATTCACAGGCCTTTTTTTTGCGCCAAATAAAATCAGAAAAAGGACAGCTGGTATAGATTGCCCTCATAGGTTAAAATTGAAAAGTTTATTTGTGATAATTATTACGTAAAGGGAATCGGGCTAGTCTGGTATGTCCCAACATTACGAAACGATATAACGCATACAAGAGTTTATAACTACTAACGAGGAGGCTGCTCCGTGAAGAAAACAAAGCAACTGTTCGCCGGTCTGATCTTAATGGCTTTAGGCCTAGGGACAGCGCAGGCGGATTACACGCTCAATCTAATGAAAGGGGTTACAAAGGTCAGTAATGACATTTATGACCTGCACATGCTGATTTTATGGATTTGTGTATTCATAGGTATCGGTGTGTTCGGAACTATGTTCTATTCGATTTATCATCATCGTAAATCAAAAGGTCATAAAGCGGCGCAGTTTCATGAGAATACGACAGTTGAAATTATGTGGACGATTGTCCCGACCATAATTTTGATTGGCATGGCTATTCCAGCTACAAAAGCCATGATAGAGTTGGACGATGTGCAAGAAGCCGAAATGTCTATTAAGGTAACCGGGCATCAGTGGAAGTGGGAATATGAGTATCTTGATAATGGAATTCATTTTTTCAGTAGCCTGGATGAGGCCAGTAATAAAGCACGTCAGGTAGGTTCAGGTATAGACCCACGGTCGGTTCCTCATTACCTGTTGAATGTTGACAAGCCGTTAGTTATCCCAACTAAAAAGAAAATTCGTTTTGTATTTACCTCGGCAGACGTAATCCATTCATGGTGGGTACCGGATTTAGGCTGGAAAAAGGATACTAATCCTGGATTTATCAACGAATCATGGACTTCTGTAAATGAGCCGGGTACTTATCGAGGGCAATGTACTGAGCTTTGCGGTAAGGATCATGGCTTTATGCCAATCGTTGTTATTGCAATGGATGAGCCTGATTACGATGCCTGGGTAGAAAAACAAAAAGCGGCTGTAGCGGCTGAAGCAGGCTCGGCAAGCAAGCAGTGGACGACTGAAGAGCTCGTTGCTAAAGGTAAATCCATTTATGATACCAGCTGTTCTTCTTGTCATATGGCAGACGGTGCCGGGCTGCCGGGCACTTTCCCTGCGATAACGGCAAGTCCCGTGGTAACCGGTGACATTAATGCTCAAGTTAAGCTTATGTCGGACGGAAAAGGCATGATGCCGGCTTTCGGAAAAATGTTAAGCGCAGTCGATTTTGCTGCAGTCGTAACCTATACCCGTAATGGTCTGGGTAACGCAGTGGGGGATTCTATTCAACCTTCCGCTATTCAGGCTCTGCAATCGGCAACATCCGCTGCAGATAAAAATGAATAAGTCATTGCGTTGTTATCGATCTAATCTTTTTTATGTATTCAAGAGGTATAAAATATGTCTGCTGTAGTCGCTGAACATGATGATCATCATGATCATGGTCCTGCTAAGGGACTCTTAAGATGGGTTATTACCACCAATCATAAAGACATCGGCACGTTATATTTGCTGTTTGCCCTGACGATGTTTTTTGTTGGCGGCGCAATGGCAATGGTTATTCGCGCCGAATTATTTGAACCGGGTATGCAGTTTGTTAATCCCCAGTTTTTTAATTCAATGACCACTATGCACGCCTTGGTTATGGTGTTTGGCGCAGTGATGCCGGCATTCGTCGGCTTAGCCAACTGGATGATTCCAATGATGATTGGCTCTCCGGATATGGCATTACCGCGTATGAATAACATGAGTTTCTGGTTGTTGGTTGCCGGTGTTTTATTGCTGGCCAGCACCTTATTCATGGAAGGTGGCGCACCTGCTGCCGGTTGGACCTTGTATCCGCCGTTAGTATTGCAAACCGGTAAGGCATTGCCTTTCGCGATTTTCTCGGTGCATTTGCTGGGTATCTCGTCAATCATGGGGGGGATTAATATCATTGCAACCATTTTCAATATGCGCGCCCCCGGCATGACCTTAATGAAAATGCCGATGTTTGTTTGGACCTGGTTGATTACCGCTTTCTTGTTAATCGCAATTATGCCGGTTTTTGCGGGCGCAGTGACCATGCTGTTAACAGACAAATTTTTTCACACCAGCTTTTTTGATGCGGCGGGTGGGGGCGATCCGGTTCTTTATCAACATATTTTCTGGTTCTTTGGGCATCCTGAAGTTTATGTAATGATTCTGCCTACTTTCGGCGTGGCTTCTACCATTATTCCGGTGTTTGCACGTAAGCCTTTGTTTGGTTACAGCTCAATGGTTTATGCAACGGCAGCAATTGCATTTTTGTCATTCATCGTCTGGGCTCACCACATGTTTACCGTGGGCATGCCGATAGCGGGCGAACTGTATTTCATGTATGCAACCATGTTAATTGCAATTCCTACCGGGGTTAAAGTTTTTAACTGGACTGCAACCATGTGGAAAGGTTCGATGACTTTTGAAACGCCTATGCTGTTTAGTATTGCTTTTGTCGTTTTGTTTACGATGGGTGGATTCACTGGCTTAATGATGGCTATTGCCCCCGTTGATTTCCAGTATCACGATACTTACTTTATTGTCGCTCATTTCCATTACACGCTGGTTCCAGCTTCGGTCTTTATATTGATGGCTGCCGGTTATTTTTGGCTGCCTAAATGGACCGGCCATATGTATGACGAAAGAATTGGCCGCTTGCATTTCTGGTTGTCCGTGGTGTCAGTTAATATCTTGTTTTTCCCTCAGCATTTCTTAGGGTTAGCAGGTATGCCGCGCAGAATCCCCGATTATGCCGTTCAATTTGCGGATTGGAATATGATTTCCAGTATTGGTGGTTTTATATTCGGCGCCAGTCAACTGCTATTCTTGTATGTCGTTATTCATACCATCAGAGGCGGAACCGGCGAAAAAGTAACGGCTGAAGTGTGGGAAGATGCAGCCAAGCATAGCCTGGAGTGGACTTTGCCGTCACCACCGCCGTATCATTCATTTACTACACCACCAGCAGTTATACCTACTGAACATGTCTAGGGGGTTGCATTTCAGGTTGCTTGCAAAAGCAACCTGCTTAGATAACGTATCGGATGAAATAATGAATACCAAACAGAAAAATATTTTGACAGCAGTGATTTTGGTAACGATTGCAGTCATTATTTATGTTTTTGCAGTGATAAGAGCGGTTTCTCAATGAGTGAAGGCATTGCCAAAAAAAACGCTAAGCTGGTTCGGGTGTTGGTGTTGGTTGTGCTGGGAATGTTTGGTTTCGGTTATGCTCTGGTTCCGCTTTATGATGTATTGTGTGAAATAACAGGCATTAATGGCAAAGTTGAAGCGGCTGCTGTCAAGGAAGTCAGCTACGTAGTTGATAAAAACAGAGAGATTACCGTAGAATTTATCACCGCGCTGAATGAGGCAACACCGATGGTGTTTCGTTCGGAAATAAAAAAATTAAAAGTTCATCCAGGCGAATATTATACGGTGAATTTTTATGCGGAAAATAAGACCGATAAAGTCATGGTTGCTCGGGCAATTCCAAGTATTTCGCCCGGACTAACTGCTGAATTTTTTAAAAAAACAGAGTGTTTTTGTTTTTCAGAACAGACGTTCAAAGCGCGAGAAGGCAGAACTATGCCGGTGCGGTTTGTTGTCGATCCTGAGCTACCTGAAAAATATAAAACGATTACACTTGCATATACATTTTTTGACAATACTGAAACATCAGTAAAAAAATAATAGGGGAAGTTTATGTCTACAAGTGACGCTTATTACATTCCGCATAAAGCTACCTGGCCGGTCATTGGCACTGCCGGGTTAGTGACGATGCTGGCTGGATTTGCAAATTATTTAAATGGTTCATCAATCGGCCCAACCATGATGGTGCTAGGACTGACTGTCTTTGTTGTTATGCTGGCCGGGTGGTTCACTTTGCAGTCAGCGGAAAGCGAATCAGGCATGTATAGCACACAGGTAGGTATTTCCTATCGCATGGGCATGATGTGGTTTATCTTTTCAGAAATTATGTTTTTTGCTGTTTTCTTCGGCACACTTTGGTATACACGTAATTTGTCGGTGCCATGGTTGGGTGGGGAAGGTACTGGGGCAGCGACTAAGGAATTATTGTGGCCTACTTTTGAAGCCGCCTGGCCTACTAATGGTCCCGGTAAAGTCGGTGGCGAATTTGAATCTATGGGGGCGTGGGGTTTGCCTTTTCTGAATACCTTAATTCTGCTAACCAGCGGCGTATCCTGTACCTGGGCTCATCACGGCTTGCTGGCAAAAAACCGTGATCAGTTAATTAAAGGTTTGATCGCTACCGTAGTTTTGGGGTTCTTGTTCGTGTCTTTCCAGGCATACGAGTATCATGAAGCTTATACCGAAATGGGATTAACTTTGGGATCAGGTATTTATGGCTCTACTTTTTTCATGTTGACCGGCTTTCACGGTTTTCATGTTTGTGTAGGGGCTATTATTCTGGGCGTTGTTTTATTTCGTAGTTGGAAAGGTCATTTCCAACCGGAAAATCATTTTGCTTTTGAAGCCGCGGCTTGGTATTGGCATTTTGTTGACGTGGTATGGTTAGGCTTGTTTGTATTTGTTTATGTAATTTAAGCTAAACAGCCATACCCATAAAAGCGCTGTCTCACAGACAGCGCTTTTTTTTTGTCGGAATGGTTGGTGATTTTTACTTAATAGCGGTATTCGGCGCTTGCTGCATTCGGGCGCCCAGTCCATGAGGAGTGATCATGCCGGTTGCCAGGGCTATAAAAATAAAAATGAATAAGATAATTGAAAGGGTAATGCGAAAAGTCAGGGCTTTAACTGTTTTTTCGGATTGTTCCGGAGTCCTGTGTTTAACCAGATGAAATAGCGCTGAGCCTAGGCTGATAATTATTAGGATAAAGGCGATAATAACGATACTTTTTATAATCATGAGTGCAGTTAAGTGGGTGGTTAAAGTTTTTGTATTCTCGGTTATTTAGGTGCTTGTGCCAATAGGTAAAGAAAAAATGCATGATTCCTCGGACATATTCAATGAAGTTTAAAATTATTCCAACGATGGTTTATTTGTGCCTGTTGCCGGTGTTGCTCGCCTTGGGACTGTGGCAATTAGATCGTTCAGAACAGAAACAGGCGTGGCTTAGCTTACAACAACAAGCGGTTGCAACTGAAACACTGCATTTGTCTGCGGTTATGGAAAATAGTACAGAGACACTGAGATACAGACAGGTCGAGGTTACAGGACGATACGATGTGGCGCACCAGTTTTTGATAGATAATCAAATCAGTAACGGCAAGGCGGGTTATTTTGTATTGACACCATTGATATTGACCGGTGAAATCAAGGCCGTTTTGGTAAACAGGGGCTGGATTCCTTTAAATTCGGATCGATCTATTCTTCCTGACTTGCAGATTAACCAGGCGCAAACAACTATTACTGGACGGATTAATGATTTCCCTAGTGTGGGTATAAAATTAGCAGGAGCGGAAATTCCTACAGCAAGTTGGCCATCAGTAGTGCAGGTGGTAGATAGTCAGGTGTTGGCTAAAAAACTAGGCTATTCATTATTCCCATTCCAGGTTGAACTTGCTAAAGAATTACCCGATGGGTTTAAACGGGAATGGCATACAACAACCATTATGCCGCCCGAACAACATACGGCCTATGCAATTCAGTGGTTTGCATTGGCATTGACACTAACGATACTATTTATCTGGCACGGTTTTAAACACAACGATGCAAAATCAAAAGAATAAAAATCATTTATTAATAATGATTCTATTTGGAATGACGGTAATTCCTTTTTTGATCGCCTGGGGATTAAAAGAACATCCGCAGCTATTAAATGGGCAAACCAATTACGGGCAGTTAATCACGCCGCCACAAACAACCGAACGCGGAGATTTAACCGGTTTTGATCAGTTCTCAATCGACAATATGGCTGAGCTTAACGGGCACTGGCTGCTAGTCAACGTGATTCCCAACGGCGATTGTAATGAAGTCTGTCTTGAAGCTATTCATAAAACCAAGCAGTTACGGCTGATGTTAAATAAGGAGCTGACCCGTACGCGTCGAGTTGTCATCGTCCTAAAAGAGGTTGCGCCGGAAGTTGCGAGCCAATGGTGGAAAAATGACCAGACCTTATTACGAGTCAAAGCTAATGACGCAGTTATCCAGAAAATTACTGCAATCAGACAAGGTAATATTCATGATGGGATGTTGCTGTTAATGGATCCATTGGGTAATTTGATGATGCAGTATGAGCCGGGTTTCGATCCTTACAACGTAAAAAGTGATCTTATGCATCTTTTGCGCATTTCACAAATCGGATAGTGGGAAATAACATGTTTAGAAAAATAACTCTCTTTAGCAGTGTTTTAGCTTTAATAGTTATCGTAGCGGGTTCATACGTTCGCTTATCCGGGGCAGGGTTAGGCTGCCCAGATTGGCCGGGATGTTATGGACAAGCCGTTGTCAGCGATCATACCGATTTTATAGCACAGGCGGCTAAGGCTTTCCCTGGCCAGACTCCTGATATAGCAAAAGCCTGGAAGGAAATGAGTCATCGTTATCTGGTCGCTATCTTAGGCATGGCTGTGTTGTTGCTGGCGATGCTTTCGTGGCGCGTACCACAAGCTCGCAAGGCGGCTATCTCAGCTGCATTAGGTCTGATACTTTTGGTAGGATTACAGGCGGCATTAGGCATGTGGGCCGTAAAATTGTACGCTATGCCAATTGTTGTCACCGGTCATTTATTGCTGGGCATGATGACTTTCTGGCTATTGTTCTGGCTGTATTTGCGGGTTAATCCAAAGATTTTACCATTAACTGTGCGTAGCAAGGGTTTGCTTGCATTTACTCGATTTGCAATGGGGTTGTTATTTGTAGAGATTGTTTTGGGCGGTTGGGTCAGTACTAATTATGCCGCTTTAGCCTGTTCGGGTTTCCCGGAGTGCAATGGTTCCTGGTGGCCTAAAGCCGATTATCAAACGGCGCTGAATTTATTCAGAAGCTTAAGCACGGGTTATACCGGCGTCATGGCATTCGATGCGCAGGTTGCCGCAAATTGGTTGCATCGAGTCGGTGCGTTGGTTAGTTTTATGGTGCTGACTCTGATGATGTTGAACGCAACATCTGCTCATCATTCAACACCGATCAGAAGAGCGGGTTTATGGCTGAGTGTGTTACTGTTGTTACAGATCGGTTCAGGCATTATCGGTATTAAACTCGGCGCGCCTTTATGGGTGGGGATAGCTCATAATGCGTTTGCCGCGTTGTTGATGTTGCCGTTGATCGCTATCAGTTTTTATAGTCGATATGCTTATGTTGAAGAGCTAAAGCCTGCCCTAGAAGTTGCTCCAGCAGCAGAAGCTTATTTAGAGCCGGAACCCGAGTCGCTATACTTACGCCTTAAAACACAGTTAACGCGAACCCGTTCCGGACTTAGCGGGGTATTGGCTCATATTCCTTTGGGCCGACAAGAAATTGATGAGGATTTGCTGGAAGAGATTGAAGCCAGTTTGTTAATGGCCGATATAGGCGTGGATGCGACCACTGAAATCATCAAACGCTTGACTGAGCGTGTTGAACGGCACCAGCTCAATGACGGCGCGGCTTTATCAGCGGCCTTAAAGCAGGAGTTGCTGAGCATGCTGCAACCGTGCAGCCAAAATTTGCATATTCCCAAACAGGACAAACCTTTCGTTATTCTGGTTGTCGGCGTCAATGGTGCGGGTAAAACCACAACGATCGGTAAATTGGCAAAGCGCCTACAGGCACAAGGCCATAGCGTGATGTTAGCCGCCGGAGATACCTTTAGAGCTGCGGCTGTCGAGCAATTGCAAACCTGGGGCGAGCGTAATAACATTCATGTGGTGGCCCAGCATACCGGGGCTGATTCGGCATCCGTCATTTATGATGGCGTACAATCTGCACAAGCAAAAGGCATTGATGTGTTGATTGCCGATACCGCCGGACGCTTGCATACCAAATCCAACCTGATGGACGAATTGAAAAAAGTCAAACGGATTATCAGTAAGCTGGATGAAACCGCGCCTCATGAAGTGCTGCTGGTATTGGATGCCGGTACCGGGCAAAATGCCTTATCGCAAACCAAACTGTTTAATGAGACGGTTGCCTTGACCGGCCTGGTTCTTACCAAGCTCGATGGCACCGCAAAAGGCGGTATTATTTTTGCGTTGGCCAAGCAGTTTACTATCCCTATCCGTTTTATAGGAATAGGCGAAGGTATTGATGATCTGCAGGATTTTGATGCAGATGCTTTTGTAAATGCATTGTTTGTTAAAGACTAAAAAAGCCTATGTTACAGTTCGATAATGTCAGTATGAGATACCCTGGAGCAGGCGATGTATTGCGTAATGTCAGTTTTCATCTGGAGCGTGGTGAAATGGCTTTTCTGACAGGGCATTCAGGGGCCGGAAAAAGTACATTATTGAAATTGATTGCGCTGATCGAGCGCAGCAGTCGGGGGCAGGTTTTATTGGATGATCAAAACCTCAACCAAGCCAAGGATAGACATATTCCTTTCATACGCAGGAAAGTGGGTTTGATCTTTCAGGATTACAAGTTGTTACAGGACAGAACCGTTTTTGATAATGTGGCATTGCCATTAATCATAGCGGGTTACGGGCACCATGAACTTTCCCGGCGGGTGCGAGCAGCGTTGGACAAAGTCGGCCTATTAGGCAAAGAGAAAAAATATCCTGCGGTCTTATCCGGTGGAGAGCAGCAGCGGGTCGGAATTGCCCGGGCGGTGGTTAACAAGCCGCCGATGATTTTAGCCGATGAGCCGACCGGAAATCTTGATCCGGAGCTGTCCGCTGAAATAATGCATTTGTTTGAGCAGTTTCAACAGGTTGGAAGTACGGTGCTGATTGCCTCGCATGATATTTCATTGATTGCCCAAATGAATTATCGTGTGTTAAAACTGGATCACGGACAACTGGTTGAAAGTTAAACTATGAAACACGTTACTAAAAAGCCAATTAAACAGGAACGCTGGCAGACTAAAATTTCCGGCGGCAATTTTGCCGATAAATTTCATGCTTACCGAAATCTTCATGCGCATGCGTTGTTTTCAAGTCTTGGGCGCTTAGTCGCGTCACGGTTCTCTTCGGCAATGACCATTGTTGTATTGGCGATTGCGATCTCACTTGCCAGTGGATTTTATATCCTGGTGGCGAACCTTCAACAGTTGGCAGGCAATTTGGAAGCCAGCAATCAAATCTCATTATTTATTAAAGATGAAATTTCAGATGCCAGGTTAAATAAGTTTGCCGAGAGTATCAGGAGAAATCCCGATATTCAGGAAGTGAAATTAATTACCAAGGAGCAGGCATTAGCCGAGTTCCAGGCATACAGCGGGTTTGGCGACGCAGTAAAAGCCCTGGAAAAAAATCCGCTGCCGGTAGTCATTCAGGTGTTGCCCAGAAATTCACTGGAAAACGAACAGGCACTTACCGATTTGCTTGATGATTTTGAGCGGTCGGCAGAAGTCGATTTTGCCCAGATGGATATGCAATGGGTAAAGCGCCTGCAATCCATAATGGAAGTGGCGCGGCGCGGCGTTATCTTATTAAGCCTGTTATTGGGCGCTGGAGTGCTGTTTATTACCGCTAACACCATACGCCTGGAATTGTATAAACGTCGTGATGAAGTCGTGATCGCCAAGTTGGTGGGAGCGACCAATAGTTTCATTTGTAGGCCATTTCTGTACAGTGGATTTTGGATAGGCTTTTTTTCCGGTGTGACTGCATGGTTTATTATTACAACGATCATGCTGATTTTAAAACAGCCTGTCGAAACGCTTTCCAGGCTTTATGACGACGCGTTTCATGTATTGTTTTTGGGCTTTACCGAAACATTGGCATTGCTACTTATTTCATCGGTGCTGGGTGTGGTGGGTTCATGGATAGTGCTTCATTTTCAACTTCGGCAATTAAAACCCGAGTAGAAAATCATTAGCACTCAACGAACAAGAGTGCTAGAATTCGAAAAAGTTTTTTATCTGGAGGTTTCAATGAGTAACGCATTAGCTTTACCTGTTAATTTATCGGTAGGAACGTTTGATGCCTATTTAAATGTCGTCAGGCAAATGCCTAAATTGACAGTAGAACAGGAACGCGAATTAGCCTTAAAATTCAGAGATGACGGTGATTTGGAGGCCGCACGTCAATTGGTTATGACCAATTTGCGCTTTGTGATTCACGTTGCCCGAGGCTATAGTGGTTATGGCTTGTCCATGCCGGATATTATTCAAGAAGGTAATATCGGCTTGATGAAAGCCGTTAAACGCTTTGATCCTGATGTCGGTGTGCGTTTGGTTTCATTCGCCGTACACTGGATTAAAGCCGAGATTCATGAATATGTGATCAAGAACTGGGGCATCGTAAAAGTTGCCACCACCAAGGCGCAGCGTAAACTGTTTTTTAACTTGCGTAAATCCAAGCAGGATATAGGCTGGTTATCCAATGACGAAGCGCTGGCAATTGCCAAAGATCTTGATGTCGATGTAAGTATCGTTTACGAAATGGAAAAACGTCTAGGCAGCAGGGATATGTCATTTGACATGCCTGTCGATGAATCAGCCGAAGAAAGCTATGTTGCTCCAGCCAGTTATCTTCATCAGCACGGCACTGATCCTGCGGTTCTGCTAGAAAATTCAGATTGGGAAGGCCATGAGCAGGATTTATTGTCGGGAGCATTGTCCAAGTTGGACGAACGCAGTCTGGATATTCTGTCGAGTCGTTGGTTGATGGACAAAAAAGCGACATTGCATGAACTTGCCGATCGCTATAATGTCTCAGCCGAGAGAATCAGACAGTTGGAACAAAATGCGATGAAAAAATTAAGAGCAGCAGTTGAACTAGCGGTTTGATTCATCGACTCCTGAGCGCCATTGAAGGGCAAAAAGGCTTGGCGATGTTATCGTTAAGCCTTTTTTATTGCCTTACGGTTTCATGTCAGACTGTCCCGCCTGACGCCCTTCGGGTAAATGCAAATCTGTTTCAGACAGATTGGTGATGTAACCGTAACAATATTTTATTAAAACAGATTTTGAGCGGGCCTGAGTATATCCATGATTGCTTGAGCCTGTTCCGCAGTTTCCCTTCCGAGATTAGTCAGATAACCGCCGTCTTCTTGTGATAACAGGCCTTTTTCGAACAAGCGACGGGTGGCTGCAATTATTTCCGGTGAAGCCGTTTTATGAACCTTGATTCCTTCCAGAGTAGTCGTCAGGTTATAGCGAACCAGAATGTTCAGTTCATCTACAAGATCTTGGGTATAGGGCATAGTAAATCCTCGTGACTCATTAATTAAGGCAGTAGCATAATGCTATTCATAAAGAAGGAGTATCTTTTTTTACGCGGTCTTCTTTCTCGCGACGATAACGCCGTCACGGCTTGGATTGATAAAACTGTCAAACTCGGGATCATTAAAGATTAATTCATTGTGTTCAATGATGGCCTCAGTCCAGCCGGGGAAAATATCGCTAGGGTTTTCTACTGCGACCCGGCCGCGCCAAAGCACATTATCGGCAATATATAGCCCGCCGGGTCGAATCCTGTCTTTAGCCATGCGCCATATCGCCGGATAATCGCCCTTGTCGACATCGTTATAGCAGATGTCAAATGATCCTTCGGTTTTGCAAAAAATATCTTGCGCCATGCCTGCCTGAAAATCGATTCGATCCCACAAACCGGCTGCACTAAGATAGTGCTCGGCTTTCTGCTGATTGAGAAAATCGGCATCGGTGCAAATCACTTGACCTGTAGGGCCTACTGCTTTGGCAAACCAATAGGCTGAATAACCATAACCGCTGCCAAATTCGAACACCCGTTCAGCATTGATCATTTTGGCCTGTGATTCAATAAAAACGCCTACCAAACGGCCGATGATAGGAAAGTTGTTTTTTTGTGCCAGTGCCTCCATCTCGGTTAACACCGGATGATCAGTATGTCGCAGCAAACCGTTCATGTAATTTTCAATGGCCGGATTGACAGGAATTAACACGCCGGGATTTGAAACAGTTGGGGATTTTATATCGGCCATTAGCAGGTTCTCATGGATGATGGGTGGGTATGACCAGCCTTACTTGTGTATCAGGTACGAGGAGTTTACAAAATTTTAACATAGGCAAAGACTAAGTAAGGTGGAGGTTATCTAAAATAGCTCAACTTCACCGGAGTTATCATCCCCGGTAAGAACGTCCATGTCTTCATATAAAATCACCCTGTTTCTGCCGCTGTCTTTGGCGCGATATAGCGCTTTATCGGCATTATCCAGTTGTGTGCTGGGCATGGATATACCGTTGACATGCGTTAAGCCGATGCTGACAGTGACTTGGCCGACTGTAGGAAAATGGTAATTGGCAATCTCTTTCCTGAAACGATTAAAAGCAGCTATAGCCGTCGCTTGACTGGCTAAGTTCAGGATAACAACAAATTCTTCACCACCAAAGCGGAATAAAAAGTCATTATAACGAAAGCATTTTCCCAGCAGTTGACTAAATATCAGCAGTACTTCGTCTCCATACAAATGACCAAAATTGTCATTAACCCGTTTGAAATGGTCAATATCCAATATGGCAATCCACGAACTTTTCTCTGCTTGCTTATCAATAGTTTGATAGTCGCTATAATGTTCGCAAACCTCTAATAAACGGGCATCTAAAGATTGTCGATTAGGTAATTTGGTTAACACGTCCCGCTCTTTAGTATCATGCAATATGATCAGATTTCGATAAATTTCTCGCAGATTGCCTAGTAACTCAAGCATCTCCTGTTTAAATGCACCTTCCAGATGAATTACACGCTCAGGACCGCTCCCTCCTTTTATGGAAAAAATAGCCCAGGCATATGAGCCGGATTCATCCGGAATACTGAGATTCAAGTCAGCCGAATGATTAAGTCCATCAAGTAGATTATTAGGGTCTTGTTCATCATTTCTGGTGAAATCCAAAGGAAATCGTCTGATTAATAGTTCGTGAACAGTTCCGGTTTCTCCCGGTTTTTTTCTTTCGTGGTTATAAATTTCATAAGCAGTCGCGCTATCAATCCAAGGAATCTCAGCAAGAATAGCTAAAAACTTATGCGTTAATGCCTGGTAATCCGGTTGGGCAGATAACCGTATAGTCCAGGAAAAAATTTGCCGTACTGTTAGATTGACGCTCATCTGTACTCAGTCGCAATATAAAAGATTCGATTATGCAATGTTTGTACGAAAAATGTGACCTTTTTCGAGAATTTGTGCCGATTAAAAAAGGTTAAAGAGATAAAAAGCGCGTGGTTCTGTTGATATTTCAACGCCGCCAAATCAACGCTAAGGCAAAATCCAGAGTCACCGAATAATTTGAGGAAAGTTTCTCAAATCGAAAGAAAACTTGGTCGATTCGTGTCGAATGAATATCTAGTCGCTTGCCGATTTTCCAGAGTTCTACCTTTACAGACAAACCGATTTATCAGGCTGTCTTGTAAAAATCCTTATACCATTCAACAAAGAGCTTAATGCCATCTTCCAGTAATGTAGCGGGTTTATAGCCCAAATCATGCACTAAATCCGAAACATCGGCATAGGTATCAGGTACATCTCCCGGCTGCATCGGTAACAAATTCTTTATCGCCTCTTTACCCAAACATTTTTCCAGCGTTTCGATGAACGTTAACAAATGCACGGGATTATTGTTGCCGATGTTATAGATGCGGTAAGGGGCAAAACTGGTCGCCGGATCGGGATGTTCACTTGCCCAGGCAGCATTGGTTTGCGCCGGTTGATCAATAACCCGAATGACACCTTCAACGATGTCGTCTATATAAGTGAAATCGCGGCGGTGATTGCCGTAATTAAACACATCGATCGGTTTTCCTTCAGTGATATTACGGGCAAACTTGATCGGCGACATATCCGGTCTTCCCCACGGGCCGTAAACGGTAAAAAACCGCAGGCCGGTAGTCGGCAGCTTATAAAGATGGCTATAGCTATGGGCCATTAATTCGTTGGCCTTTTTACTGGCCGCATAAAGGGAAACCGGATGATCGACATTGTGATGGACAGAAAACGGCATTTTGGTATTCGCCCCATAAACCGAGCTGGATGAAGCATAGGCTAAATGCTCGACGGCATGATGCCTGCATCCTTCCAGTATGTTGATGAAGCCCACGATATTCGAATCGATATAGGCATGAGGGTGGCTTATCGAATAACGTACACCGGCTTGAGCCGCCAGATGCATGACTCTTTGAAACTGCTCACGGGCGAAAAGTTCTTCTACTGCGGATCTATCCGCAATGTCAAGTTTGATAAATTTAAAACGATCATGACCTTGCAGTCGCTCTAACCGTGCCAGCTTCAAATTAACATCGTAATAGTCGTTAAGATTGTCTATGCCGACAACCTCGTCGCCCCTCTCCAGCAATTTCAGGCTAAGGGCTGAACCTATAAATCCGGCGGCTCCTGTTACTAATATCTTCAATGTCCTCTCCCTCATGATGCTAAAAAATCAACCAACCCGGCACATTATCCAGCTTGAGACTGACCTTGAATAGTGGCTACGATACGCCGGCTTCCGCCCCGATTGCGATGCTCGCACAGGTAAATGCCTTGCCAGATGCCTAAATTAAGTTTGCCATTGGTAATGGGAATGCTGCAACTGGAACCCAACAAGGCGTTTTTTATGTGGGCGGGCATGTCGTCGTCGCCTTCATAGGCATGCTTGTAATAAGGCGCTCCTTCCGGCACAAATCGATTAAAGTGGCTTTCCATATCCATAAGCACCGTTGGATCGGCATTTTCATTAACGGTCAACGATGCCGAGGTATGCTTGATAAAGAGATGGAGTAATCCGAACTTTACGGCTGCCAATTCAGGAATAACATTCAGGATTTCACCGGTGATCAGGTGAAATCCCCGGTTTTTTTCTGACAATGAAAACTCTTTTTGTACCCACATTAACAAAACCTGCTGTATGCTTGAAATGCCGCGTCAAACGGCACAGTGGAGAAGAAAGGACTTCGGGTTGCTCATTAATGGTTTAATGATTTTACCAGGCGATGCAAAGCTTCACTGCCGTGATCGAACAGCGGCCAGCCGTCGCCGGTCAAAACGGCTTTAATATCGGGTAAATCGGCGATGCGTTTAACCGATTGCACCGCCTTGTTTTTATCCGTCAGCTTTGCATCCGGCAACAGGCATAATTCACCGCCGACATGACAGCGGATTAAATCGCCGGTTATCAGCGTACTGTGCTCCAAAAGCAGCGCCAATTCTCCCGGCGTTTTAGAACCGTTAAGCTGATAGGCAATCAGTCCGGGAACGATTTCTTCGTGATCGTGAAGCCAACGAGTGCAAACCAGCGGAAAGGTTTCTTCCTCGGCTGCCGGGCCGTAAATCGCCGCGCCGGTAACCTCGGCTATATGCTCGGCATCACGGCAGTGGTCGCTATTGGTGATCACGATAAAACTTACCCCGCCCAGGCTTTGCAAGTGGCTGTGATCATGTTCAGACATCGGCAAAGGGTCGATCAAGACATTGCCGTCGTCACGCACCCACAGCACACTGTGAAAATCAAGGTTGCGCTCCTGATTAAATTCAGACCAGCCAAACAGGTCTTTTCTGTGTAATTGTTTCATTGCTAATCTCCTCTGAATTCATAATTTTACACCCGGACTTATAAACTTCTGTGTTTATTACCGCTTTATTAATCAATTCCACTATTATAGATTGTTGCTATTATGCAAAAATATCAAGCTAAAAGGCAAAACCAAGCCGCGAGACAGCCAAAATATCCGACGAATCAGTAATACTCGTAGTCTAGTCCAGGTTTTTTTGTATAATCAAATTCATTTCCCGATTTTTATCCAGCAATGCAGACACCTTTTAAGACCATCGGCATCATAGGCAAACCCAGCGATCCCAGCATTGCCGAAACGTTAACTGCGCTGCATGCTTTTTTGAAACAACATGGCTACACGGTCATTGTCGCTAAAGACAGCGCTCATTTTATTGAAAATCAGTCGGTTGAATCTTGCTCCATCAACACGATGGGTCAGCATTGCGATCTGGTTATCGCCGTTGGCGGGGATGGTACTTTTCTTGCTGCCGCCCGCGCCATCGTCGAATATGATATTCCGTTGATTGGCATCAATCTGGGCCGACTGGGTTTTCTGGTAGATATATCGCCCAACGAGCTGTCCGATAAGCTGCTTTATATTCTTCAAGGCTATTACTCGCAAGAAAAACGCTATTTATTGCGCACCAAGATCATCCGTGACGGGCAAATTATTCACGAAGAAACCGCCGTCAATGAAGTGGTCGTCCACCGTTGGGTAACGCCCAGCATGATAGAAATTATCACCAAAATCGATAATGTATTTTTAAATTCGCAACGTTCAGACGGCCTGATTGTTTCCACGCCCACCGGATCAACCGCTTATTCCTTGTCTGCGGGCGGGCCGATTCTGCATCCTTCGTTAAACGCCCTGGTATTGGTACCGCTTAATCCCCATACCTTGTCAAATAGGCCTATAGTGGTAGATGATTCGGCAGAAATTGAAATCAGTTTTTGCCAAACCAAACAAATCAACGCCTTGGTGACTTGCGATCATATTGAAATTCCGAAAGTGCTGATCAGTGACAAGATTTTGATTAAAAAAGAGCCAAAACCGATTAGAATTTTGCATCCGGAAGGCCATGATTTCTTCCAGATACTCAGGAAAAAATTAAACTGGAGCAGTGGTTACCACACAGACGCAGATGCTAGTAAACCTTAATATAATCGACCTCGCCGTCGTAAAATCATTAGATCTCGACCTGAAAAAAGGCATGTCGGTGCTCACCGGCGAAACCGGGGCCGGCAAGTCTATTTTATTAACGGCCTTGGGACTCGCCTTGGGCGATCGCGCCGATTCCGGTTACGTGCGTCCGGAATGCAAACGCGCCGAGGTTAATCTGGAATTCGATTTGGCTGATGCGCCTTTAGCGCAACAATGGCTAAAGGACAATGAACTGGATACCGAGCAGCAATGCCTGATCCGGCGTATTGTTAATCACGACGGCCGCTCCAAAGCCTATATCAACAACTGCCCGGTTACCTTGCAGGCCCTGCAGGAACTCAGTGAAAAGTTGGTCGAAATTCACGGCCAACATGCGCATTTGACCTTGCTCAATGCCGACGAGCAACGCCGCCTGCTGGATGTCTATGCAAAAAATCAGCCCCTGTTGGACAGCGTCAACGCCTGTTACCGGCAATGGCAGCAAACCAGCAAAGAGCTGGCCAGCCTGATTAAATCCAGCGCAGACCAGACCGAACGTGAAGAATTGCTGCGCTACCAGCTTGAAGAATTGCAACAGCTGGATCAGGCCAATTTCAGCTATGCCGAGCTTTCGGAAGAACACGGCAAGATGGCCAACCTGGGGCAGATTTTAAGCACCGGCCAAACGCAGGTCGATCTGCTTTATGAGAACGACCGGCAATCGGTCAATCAAATGCTGAATCACTCCCTAGTCGAGTTAAGCCACATTGCCCAATTTGCGCCCGAGTTAAACGAAATCTGCACCATGCTTTCCGAAGCGCAGATTCAGGTCGAAGAGGCATCGCTGCAATTGCGCCGTTTTCTTGAGGCGCAGGAGGCCGATCCGCAGCGTCTGGAAGAAGTCGAAAACCGGATCGGCATTGTCCAAAGCCTCAGCCGCAAGCATCACGTCACCCCGGATGAACTGCCGGAGCTGGTCGGCAAACTTGAGCATGAACTCGACGGCTTGGCGCACAGCAGTGAGCACATCGAAGACTTAACGGCAAGCGCCACACAGTTGCTCGCTCAATATCATCAGCTGGCCACGCAACTATCAGCACAACGCAGCCTCAGCGGCAAGAAACTGCAACACAAAATTTCAGCGATGATCAAGGAACTGGGTATGCCGCAAGGCGAATTTCTGGTCGATATTGCAGCGCAAGATAGCGAGACCCCAAAATTGAACGGCAAAGATAAAATCGAATTCCTGGTCAGTGCCAATCCCGGCCTGCCAGCAAAACCACTGGCTAAAGTGGCTTCTGGCGGCGAATTATCGCGCATCAGCCTGGCGATTCAAGTCACCACGTCCAGTGATAAAACCACCCCGACCATGATTTTTGATGAAGTAGACTCAGGCATAGGCGGAGGCATTGCCGAAATCGTCGGACAAAAACTGCGCAGCTTAAGCCATAACCGGCAAGTCATGTGCGTCACTCACCTACCACAAGTCGCTGCACAAGCGCATCACCATCTCTACGTTGAAAAAAACAACCAAACCAATATGACCTCTTCCACTGTCCGCTTACTGGAAACGGAAGAGCGCGTTGAAGAAATTGCCAGAATGCTTGGCGGCGTAAATATCACAGCCAACACCCTGGCGCACGCTAAAGAAATGTTGTTTCAATCTATTTCCGGCCTATAGCCGGGATATACAACTCAAGGGAACTAAAACCTATGAACAGATTTCCAGCAGAATGGGAAAAACAATCCGCCGTATTAATCGCTTGGCCGCATAAAACCGGCGATTTTCGCAATCTTGATGCTGTCGAACAATCCTACAGCGTAATTAGCGATACCATCAGTCAATATCAAAAACTGCTTATCGTGTGCCGGGATGACAGCCATCAGCTGCATATCCAAAGCTTGATAAGCAAGAACGACAACATCGACTTCATTCACGCCGTCGTGAATGACATCTGGGTCAGGGATACCGTTTTTCTTACTGTCGAAAAAGACGGCGTAAATATGCACATGAATTTTCTTTTCAATGGCTGGGGCGAGAAATACACGCACCAAAACGATAACGACCTCAATCACAAACTGTTAAACGCCAAACCCTTTAAAGGCGCGAGTCACACCGATGTAGATTTCATACTGGAAGGCGGCAGCGTTGAAAGCGACGGCATCGACACCATCCTGACCACCAAACAGTGCCTGTTAAATCCGAACAGGAATAAAGGCCTGAGCCAACAAGACATAGAGCAGCAATTGCGCCAGAATCTTGGCGCAAAACGGGTATTCTGGCTGGATCAGGAAAACCTGACCGGCGACGATACCGATGCCCACATCGATACCCTGGCCCGCTTTTGCTCCGCCAACACCATCGCTTACACCAGCTGCGACGACCCCGAAGACCTGCACTACAACAGCCTGAAATTCATGGAAATGCAACTACAGGCATTAAGAACCCAGGACGGCGACGTTTATCATCTGGTGCCGTTGCCGCTGCCGCAACCGATTTATGATGAAGACGGGCAACAGCTACCGGCGAATTATGCCAACTTTTTAATCATCAATCATGCCGTTATGGTGCCGGTTTACGGTGACCCGATGGATGCGGTTGCGCTGGAACGCTTGGCCGGTTGTTTCCCTGATCGCAAGATTGTCGCTGTTCCTTGTCAGCCTTTGGTGCATCAGTACGGCAGTCTGCATTGCATGACCATGCAGCTTCCTGAAAAGGCATTAGTGGCTGCCGGTTAATATCCGGCGTTATGGCGCGTTGTGCAGGGCGTGGTTTTAAACCGCGTCCTGCATAAAGCCGGATACTCAATATATTTCAAAATTTAGTCGTTATATGGTCATTAATCAATCGCTTATTCTGTTGTTTGCACTGACATTCACTTTCTCAGTCCAGGCCGAAGGCTACAAATGGACAGATGCCAATGGAAAGTCGCATTTCTCCGGCTCAAAACCCGCTAATCCGGCATCTATAGAAAATACTGCTTATCTTGAAAATAAAGCACCAGAATCTGATCCAGCCGATAACGGGGATCAAGCAGCACCGCAAGTCGATATTTACGTCACCAGCTGGTGCCCTTATTGTAAAAAAGCCATGGCCTTTCTGCATAAGAACAATATTGACTTTAATGCCTACGATATTGAGCAAGATATTGATGCCGCAACGCGCAAGAAAACACTTGATCCGGGTTATAGGGGTATCCCGCTGGCAGTCGTTAATGGCGTCACCATCCGTGGCTTTAGCGATGCTGCCTATCAACAAGCGTTAGCGAAATAAATGAATCTATGAGTAAAACATGGTTGGGGATATTTTTTTCGGCACTGATTTGGTCGGGTACCTATCCTAAAGATTACCTGATCTGGATACTTGAAACAGCGCCGGCAATAATAGCTTTTATCGTGTTGATTACGACGCGTCAGAAGTTCAGGTTAACCGAGCTCGCTTATAGCTTGATCCTGATCCACAGCCTTATTTTAATGGTCGGCGGACATTACACTTACGCAGAAGTTCCGCTGTTCGACTGGTTAAAAGACCAATTCCATTTTGACCGCAATAATTACGATAAGGTCGGCCATTTTGCCCAAGGCTTTATCCCCGCCATCATCGCCAGGGAAATCCTAATCAGAAAGCAGGTTGTGGTCAATATCAGCTGGCTTCATTTTTTCGTCATCTGCATCTGTCTTGCGATCAGCGCTTTTTATGAGCTGATTGAATGGTGGGTTGCGCTATTAAGCCAGGAAGCTGCTGAAGCATTTTTAGGCACTCAAGGCTATATTTGGGATACGCAGTCGGATATGGCTTATGCGCTGCTTGGCGCAATGTTGGCATTGGCGATGTTAAGTCGCATTCATGATCGGCAACTTGGCAAGTTAGCGGCTGGATCGGTTCAAGCGTGGTAGTACTCGTTTTCACAGCGACAACGCAGTTTTGTTCTTCCTATCGCTTAAATCGTTATAAAATAACGCCTATCAAAAACCACCCCAGACGATCATCATGAAATCGACATTAACCGTTAGTGCTGTGCAACAGCCCTGCGATGAAGACAGACAAACCAATCTTGATTTTTCTATTGAGAAAATTCATGAAGCCGCCGCTAAAAATGCGGATCTGGTGGTATTGCCCGAGCTGCATCTGGGGCCGTATTTTTGCCAGAGCGAGGATTACGATAACTTTGATCTTGCCCAGCCGATTCCGGGCCCCACCACTGAAATCCTGTCGGACGTGGCTAAAGAACTTAACATTGTCATCGTCTCGACCATTTTCGAAAAAAGAGCGCCGGGGCTTTATCACAATACTGCCGTGGTTTTTGACAAGGATGGCAGTATTGCCGGCAAATATCAGAAAATGCATATCCCCGACGATCCGGGTTTTTATGAGAAATATTATTTCACCCCCGGCGATTTGGGTTTCAAGCCTATCGAAACGTCTATCGGCAAATTAGGGGTATTGGTTTGCTGGGATCAGTGGTACCCGGAAGCCGCTCGACTGATGGCTTTAGCCGGCGCGGAGATGTTGATTTACCCGACTGCGATAGGCTGGGACCCGGAAGATACGCCTGTGGAGCAACAGCGCCAGCTGGATGCCTGGGTGACCATTCAACGCTCTCATGCTGTCGCCAACGGTATTCCGGTCATTTCCTGCAACCGTATCGGCTTTGAGCAAGCGCCGGACTTGGCTACCGGTATTAACTTCTGGGGCAATAGTTTTATCGCCGGACCGCAAGGCGAAATTATCACCAGCGCCAATGATTCGGAAACCAAGCTGCTCTGCTGCACGATCGATAGTGCCAGGGTAGAACGGGTCAGGCAAATATGGCCGTTTTTGCGTGACCGTCGCATTGATGAATATGGCGATTTGACCAGACGTTTTATTGATTAAAGCCCGCTGCCGTAAACGTTATGGAAACTGGAGTTTCCTGTCTTAAATTGACCAAATCAGGAATTCTATCGTTGAGGCACTATGAATAATTCAGACAGTTCGGATGTTTTTCATCAAATACATATTGATGTTGCACGTAATGCAACGGACGATTTCAACCTGTTTCACGATAGAAACAGATGGCGGCGCATCAATCACAATCCGTTCAAAGGCCCGATTGCACTGGGCTTTCAATTGGAATCGTTGGTTGAGCATAAAGTTTTTCTTCATCGCCGGTTACATAATGAAAATTCGCTGATTAGCAATAACAATCTGCGTTTTAGTAACTACCAGTTTTCGTTTGTTAATGCCGTCAAGCCCGGACAAGAGGTCTCGGTCGATATAAAAAAATCGCAATTCAAGGACGATCCCGAGACCATGCTCAGCAACCGGATTACGGTTAAATCGGGCGGCGCATTGGCCTTGCTGGGCTACAAAACCGAATCCAAATTTGCCTTGTTTCTGCCCAATCCGGATATTCCGCAGTGTGGCGTCCTCAATCAGCACCCCGACCGGTCTTTTATCACCGGTAGCCATTTTTTTCTGAAGCGAAAATTTATCACCACCAGCAATGCAAAAAACTTTTTGTGCGGTTCTCTGGTCGATCAGGATGCTTTTTTCGACCACTTTACTAATAAAGCGGTGTTCCCTGAGATATTCCCGTGCAGCCTGATATCCAGTGCCTTGCTGGAAAAGGCGGTGATAGAAAAACATGATTTTGAACGCAATCCGCTGGTGTATATGTCGCATAAAATCAGCATCGATCGCAGTTACTTGGCGCTGCTAAAATCCGGTGATGCTCTGTATATACTGATCAGGCAAATACCCCAGGAACACAAGAAAGAGGGCATAGGCCATGCCATAGACTCGCCTTATCATTATGAATGTTACGGTCTGCTGGAAGATAAAACCATTCTTTTCCGGGCGCTGATTTCTCTGGCTCCGTTAGAGCAAATATTGAACACGCTGAAGTAAGCTGTCATGCAGGAATTAAAATATTTAATCGGCTATCCCGAAAACGTAACCAGCCAGGTACGCCAGCTGATCAGTAACGACAAGCTGGGCGAGACACTGTTGAAAAAATATCCGCTCGCCCATACGGTCAGAACCGACAAGGCGCTTTATAGCTATGCGGTCGATATAAAAAATGCGTCGCTGAAACAATCCCAGCCGCTGAGCAAGGTGATTTATGACGATAAGATTAAAGATCTTCATCATGCCTTAGGCTTGCATACCTTTATTTCCCGGGTACAGGGCGGAAAACACAAGGCAAAAAATGAAATCCGGGTGGCCTCATTGTTTAAACAGGTGCCGCTGGAATTTTTAAGGATGATCGTCGTGCATGAGCTGGCGCATTTAAAGGAAAAGGAGCATAACAAGGCATTTTATCAACTGTGTCAGCACATGGAGCCGTGTTATCACCGGTTCGAGCTGGATATGCGGTTGTATCTGACCCATCTGGATTTGTTCGGCAAGCT
This sequence comes from Methylobacter svalbardensis, assembly GCF_037671525.1. Classification (NCBI taxonomy): domain Bacteria; kingdom Pseudomonadati; phylum Pseudomonadota; class Gammaproteobacteria; order Methylococcales; family Methylococcaceae; genus Methylobacter; species Methylobacter svalbardensis. The sequence goes on along the minus strand of NZ_JAWPOH010000020.1, from coordinate 2,788 downwards.
GTATTAAGCTAAAAACAAAATCGCAGCTTGTCCACGAAAAGCACGAAAGACACGAAATAAATCGCACCTTATGTTGATTCAGCTATTTACCCTTGGGTAGAATTGCTCCATGCATTGCTCTACCTTCTGCCCCCGGCAGTTTGCTACCTCTTTTGAGAATTTTCGTGCTTTTTGTGCTTTTCGTGGAAAAATGATTTTTCTAGGTTTATTTACTCAAGCATAATTATGAATTGGCAGGCTATTGTTCAACAGATTGAGTCGGCAACCGGACAGCCTTTTGAGTTGCAAAATGCCAAACCGCTGGCCGGCGGCGATATGAATGCGGCTTACCGGTTACAGGCGGCAAACCACCGTTTTTTTGTCAAGCTGAATACGCCAGATCGACTTCCGATGTTTGAGGCAGAAACCGCAGGTTTGCAAGCGCTGGCACAAACCCGGACTATCCGCGTACCGAAATTTATTGTTTGCGGACAAACGCCTGTCCATGCCTTTTTAGTGCTGGAATATATCGTGCTAAATAAACGCAACAGCCGTTCCGAACAGTTGCTGGGACAACAACTGGCGCAGCTGCATCGGCAAAAACAGGCCTATTTCGGTTGGCACCGTGACAACACCATCGGCACTACTCTGCAAGTCAACGGCCGTTATGACGACTGGCTTAGCTTCTGGCAGGAGCAACGCTTGGGGCATCAATTGGCGCTGGCCGCCGACCAAGGTTATGGCGGCCGCTTGCAAACACTGGGCGAAAAACTTTGTATGAATTTAAAGCCATTTTTCTCCGGCTACCAGCCGCAACCGGCTTTAGTGCATGGCGATTTATGGGGCGGCAATGTCGCGGCAGACGAACAGGGCAATCCGGTTGTTTATGATCCGGCCTGTTACTTTGGCGACCGGGAAACGGATCTGGCGATGACCGAGTTGTTCGGCGGCTTCAGTCCGGCATTTTATCAGGCTTATCATGATGTTTATCCGCTAGATCCAGGCTATGCCAGCCGAAAAAACCTGTATAACTTATACCATATACTCAATCACCTGAATCTGTTCGGTCAAGGCTATCTACATCAGGCAGAAAACAGGATCAGTCAGTTATTGGCCGATTTATAAGCAAAGGCTATGCAATTTAAATTTAATGCCATGTCGCATCTTTAACGTACAAAGCTGATTTTTGGTTTCAGTGCTGCCTGCCATAGCTGAAGTTTTTGTTCGTAGGAAAGCGAGGCATGAGCCGGACTGGTCGAGGGCAGACGCCTATAGCTGACAGCAATGCTACTGACGCTAGGCAAGACATGTTGCCGGTATGCCGACTCCGCCTTTGCACCGTTGAAGAACACCGCACGGATATTTTGATGACTATCAAAGAAACTCTGAAAGTCATTTGCGCTGATGGAGTTGGCGTCTATCCTTGCGTCCAAGCTGCCGACTCGGGTACAAGACTGCAGCACATCCCAGAGTGCGATGCGGCCTGTCTTTAATGCCTGTAGCCGAGTCTCGTAGGAAACGCCGGGATCAAACCCGAGTATTTCAGCCATGATTTTCCAGAAGGCGTTACGGCGATTCGCATAGTACTGGTTTGCCGTTAAAGATTCCTGTCCAGGCATGCTGCCCAGAATCAATAGCTCGGCGTTAAAATCTGCGACAGGATCGAAACAGAATATTAGAGGTTTGGTCATGAGGTTTAACGGCTGAATTAACTCATTGGCGAGGGCTTTATTCTTTCTTTTGAATGAGCCAATAGGTAATGCCCAGCGCTACCAAAACCAATGCCGATGCACTGACATATTCCGCCGGCAGATGTTTGTAATCAAACACGATGACTTTCCGGGAAATAGCCATTAGCGCGGTCGCCACCACCAGTTTCACCGGAATTACATCGCTTCTGATATACAAGGTAATGTTCAGGAAAATTTCAATGGCAATTAACACCGCCAAAAAAGCCCCAAACGTTTCCAACATGTCATTGATGGACAGCAGCATAAACGGCGGTTGGGTGATTTTTTCAAAAATTACATAAACGACATCAATAATGCCGAACAAAATAACGATCACCATCAGCAACGCGAGAAACTTGACGCCCAAGCGTATGGTGCGGTGCAGGACTTGTATGAACGGATCTTCGTGCTGCATAGGCAACTCTTCGTGACTTTCCACGGTGACCTGTTTTACCAGCTTGCTGCGCAGATGAGCCAATAACGGGCCGATAATGTGCTTGTGGGAGGCAAAACCGGCAGGTGTGAAATCCTTTTCAAAAAAATTATTCAAGCCTTCCATTTCGCTCAGTTCTTTGCCTTTCAGCTTCTCAAAGCCCATGCTCCAGTAAGGAAATGCCCGTTCCGTTATCGGCAGTTTTTCAATCAAGGTCACGTCTTTGTGACGTTCATCTTTTTTTATGCTTTCAAATGTATTTTCAATGGCTGCTTCGTCGCCTTCTAATACCTGAAAAAAAGTGCCGTGCGAATAAAGCAGTATCCCGGTTATATTGTTGGCGCCATTATTTGTTCGGCAGGTTTTTAACAACGCCAACAGATTTTCAGGACTAAAGTCTTTGATTGCGGTGCTGGCGTAAGTCAGTCTGATCATTTTAAAAAACCGGCTGGTGTTGTGCGTGTGTCTGTAGGGTAGGGCGTTTAACTTGGTCAATCAATAAGCGCTGTTACCTATCAGCATAGCTATCTACACAACTTAAAGCACAAAAGTAGTAACATACGCCATGAATATAAAAAAAGTTATTAGACCTCGATCCTCGCTTGGCAAAGCGTCACCAACAGTTGGTGAGTGAGTATTTGAACTC
>NZ_JAWPOH010000019.1:0-70488 GCF_037671525.1 Methylobacter svalbardensis | reverse complement strand
TTGACGGACTACTTCATGTTTTATAATGAAGAGCGGCGTCATCAATCATTGGGCTATGAAACACCCAGTGTGGTTTACCAAACAGCTAGGGGTGGCGGTGCAATGATCGTGGATAAATACGGAGCGGCAGAAATATCAGTTCCCGTATAAAAAAATTGGGACAGCGCCATTCAGCTGGAGTGTGAACAGGGCTCTATCTTAAATTAAGGCATTATTTGTCTGGACAATGGGGTCCACTATACTAATCAACTTTAATATTGAAGTCAACACAGTAATATCTTCAAGTTCTTCATGTCCTTCATGGTGAAAATAAATGACATTTTTGGAATCAGCACCCGGTTAGCTCATTACCTTTGAATTCCAATGATGGCTAGCGGCAATGGCCACGATCGACAATAGCGCAAGTTGCCAGATATAGCTATCGAAATAAGCCACGCAAACCGTTATAAGACCCAGAAACAGTCCTACGAAAATACAGCGCCAATCTTTTTTTATGCCATCCAGATAAGTTGTTAACGCCAGTATTAACAGCATGATCAAACCGGCTTCTTCGTGGAAGATTCGTCCTGAATTGTGGTAGGCGTAAATCACAATGCCTGCGCACAAGCCGCCTGACCAATGCAGCAGCCGCTCGATAAGCGTCTTAAGATTATCGCCATGCTGCTTGAATCGATAATAGTCGGGGGCGATAGCGATAGCGGTAAACAAAAATATCATCACAAACCAATAATCGTGGCTGGTATGCCTATAGCTATAGCCGATGTAGGCGCCGAGCAGCGACAAAAGTAAACGCAAGGTAAAAAGATGATGGCTTGACAACAGGTTTTGTTTATTCATGAACTTTACTCAAGAGGATAGATAACGAACGATGGTTTATTTATGTCCAGAAAAATCGACGGGATTTATATATTCTGGGCAGATAGACGAGGCTTAACATCAGCAATGCCAGCAACGCCGGTTGCCAGCGAATATCTGTCTGCAAAAGTTTTTCAGTCGCCAGTTTCGGATTTTTTAATGTCCGACTCAGGTTTTGCAAATCGGTTAAGCGGGCGTAAGCCAAACCGGATTCCGCGCCCAGTTTTTCTAAATAGGTTTCCTGTAAAGCGGTTAAATGTTCGTTGCCGGTGGCGGCTTCGCTGCCAAACGGGGCATTGCGCGCGTTGTAGCCTTTGATTTGCGCCGGATCCAGGTTCGACTGTCCGAATGAAGAACGGTGCGGCACATCGTCATGGCTATAAAACCCGGTTTGTTGGCCTTGGCTGTCGAACTTGGGAATAGGCACGGCTTGCAAACCGCCTACGCCGATAATCATGCCTTTTGCTGGTGCTGTTAACGCTGAAAAATCAGCCTGGTAATTGGGATTAACCGGAGGCGCTTCCTGTCCGTCGGTAATAAAAATCACCGAACTGTCGCTTTTTTGCAGCATTTCAAGGGTACTCAGCAAACCTTTGGCAATATTACTGTCTGCCGCCCAGGCCATGCGCCAGTCGATTTTACTGAGGGTTGTATCTATTTCCGTATAGGCTGAACAAACTTCCAGCGGTTCGAATAACAGGGTTGAACGCCTTTCGGTGAACAGACCCAGACCGACTTTGGATTGACAAGGCAGGTCTCGCAACAATTCGTGCAGGGTGTGTTTAACAAACTGCAATCGGCTGATGGCCTGGTTGTCTTGTTGGTAGTCGAGTGCATTCATGCTGCGGGTAATATCGATAATAAAGGTGTAGTTATAGGTTGGCGTTTTTTGTTGTTTGTTGGGGGCTATAAACAGCACCAGCATGGCGATAAGCGCCGCCAGCAAGCACCCGATTCGATAATCTTTTAATGTAGTACTCATTGTTTTTTCGTTTTTGTTTTATTTGTTCCCACGCAACGTGTCACGCGTTGTAGGAGCGGGCCGTGCCCGCGATGAAGTAGTTACAATTCTGCAATCGCTGCCCAAATGTCGCGGGCGCGGCCCGCTCCTACGATGTCTTCGTGGTAAAAAATTCTAAAATCAAGGTAAGCCGCGCGGAAAACCCGGCACGGTTGTCCACAACTGCGATTTCTGATTGATCGGTCTGTCGTCGGGTATGTCGACCCTGTTCATTTCCGGTAACAAGCGCATGGCGACTTCAAGGTTATATTTGGCATCCCAGTTGCCGCTGTCCAATGCCAATGCCTGGCGATAGGTCTGTTTCGCCAATCCGGCCAAGGGCAGGGCTGCATTCATATTCATGGCTTTTGCCTGCTGTACGGCTTGTTCCAGATACAGGTTGCCGAGGTTGTAGCGGGCTTTGGCCTGGAAATTCCGATCGCCTTTGTCCATAACCAGGCTCAGGGTCGACAAGACCTCGTCGTAGCGGTGTTTTTGCTTGAAATAAAAAGCCCGCGCCAGTCGTAATTCCGGTTCGCCACTGATCACTTTGTTAACGGCCACATCCTTGCCCGAAATCAATTGCCGGATTAAATTATTGTCGTGATGAATGCCGTACAACGCGCCGACGCTGTAAACGAAAGCGGCCAAGCTGAGCGCCAACGCGGCCCACAGCGTAAAATGCCTGATTGTTCTTATCATCGTTTGACCTCACAAAATTTAACGCCCAGCAGAACCAGCAGTAACAGGGTTGCGTAGCTGTAGCAGGCTGCCGACAAATCCTGTTTGGGGATGCGTTTGAGATAGTGCATCGGCAGGTTTTCCAGCCGGTTGATGTCGGCAATCGCCTGTTTTAACGCGTCCGGGCTTTCCGCTTCATAAGCCTGATAGGGACTGCCCAGTCCCAGAAAAAACTTGTGCAGATACAGTTCGGGCATGGCCCCAGCGTTGTCATCCCGGCTGTCTTCAGGCTTGTCGAAAATGCCTGGGCTGTTGGCGGTGCGCAGAAAAATCCAGTACAGGCGGACTTGTTGCTGTTTAAACCAAAGCCGCAATTTCTGTTCTCTGTCGTGATCGATCGCCGCCGCGCCGTCCGAAACCAGCAGCACGATACGCGAGCCGGTGACCGGTTGTTGTTCAAAAAACGAGATGGCCATCCCCAAGCCTTTGCTGACATGGGTAAAGCCCAGCGCCGGTGTCGCGGTCGCCGCAATCGCCGCCTGCACCGCGTTTTTATTTTCGGTCAGCGGCATCACGAATAACGGCGAAGTGCTGTATTCCGCGACCCCGATCAAATCGTTTTGCCGCTGTTTGACAAAATCGGTCAATAAGCGCCGCGCCGCCGTGGCCTTGGATTCATCGGTGCCATTCGGCGCGCGTCCGGCAAAGGTGTTATCCATGCTGCTGCTGCGATCCAGCAATAACACGATATGCGCGCCGTGACCGATCCGCTCGATGCGTTGTTCGGTGCGATGCAGACCCGCGATGCCCAGCACTAACCCGGCGATTGCGGCGACGGCGCACAGCCGCAAACAGCAGACGATAACAACCGACAGCGTATCCGCAGGTATCAACGCCGTCCACGGCGCGGGGCTGGTACGCATACCGTTATTGAACAGCGGCAACAGGGCCAGTAACAGGCCGGTCAAAGTCCAGGGGTATTAACCGCCAAATTCATCGGCTGCCCCGCTCGATTTTCCGGCATTGCTCGCAGAGGTCTTTTATTTGTTGCAAGTCCTGCGCTACGGCAATCATGCCGTCGGAAAAAAAATAACGGTTGGAGTAGGTGAAGAATCCAAGCAATTGGGTGTTTATTTGCAGATATTCCGGGTTGCGCCGGTAAAAATCGCTCAAGCGGTTAGCAAACAGCGGCTGTCCGTTGAGGTTGTTCAAGGCGTGATGGACAAGGGTCAAGGCTTGCTCCATGTCGGCTTTAGACAATCCCTCCAACTTTCGTAATGCCCGCTTGAACACGGTGCGTCGCAGCATGTTGGGATAACAGCCGTATAAATAACCCAAATAGGCCGCTATCAGTACGGCAACGCTCAGGCTGGCGGCCAAGCCGTATAAAGCCTGGGTGTCTGTCAATAACGGCGGCGGGCTGTCGGGGCGCATGTATTCACCCTGTTCAGTTTGGCGCACCACCAGCTCCCTGAGCGGGGACGGGGTAAAAGTCCAGGCGGGGACGTTTTTACCGACACTTTTTTTACCCTGGCTGAGCTGCACGGTAAAGCCGGGCAGGGTTAACGACTTAACCTCCAGCGGCGCGTAAAAAACCTGGTACAGCAAGTCGATTTGATAACGCTGCCCGCTTTGCTTAACCGTGACCCGGTTCAGGTTCAGCCAGCGGTTGATTTGGCCTTTGGCCGGTAAGCTGCCGGTTTGCAAGGTGATGCCTGAACGGGTTTCAATAATGATGCGCTGGGGAATTTCATCGCCGTTAACGTAACCGAACGGGCGCGGCGTTTCGACGTTAAAGTAACTGACAGGCTCATTGATCGAGCCGGAATAGGAACAGCCCAGCAATGACAACGCCAGGACTAATACGATTCTCATGCGACCCTCTGCTGCAAATAACGATTAACGGTTTGGATGCTGTAGCGTTCGGTAATAAACAAGGGCTCACTGCCAAAGGCCCTGAAAATATGTTTCAGGTCGTTTTGGCGTTTCCGATAGGCGGCGACTATTTTTTGCCGTAAGGACGGACGCATAAACAGCGTGCGGGTCGCATGGTTTTCCATGTCCTGGAAAGAAATCAGGCCCCAGTTGGGCAAGGCGGCGTATTCGTCCTGATTCCACAACACCAGCGGGATCACGTCGTGACCTTGCAGCGAACCTAATAGGGCGCGCAACTGAGGCAGCGGAAAATGGCAGTCGGATAGCAAAAATACCAGCGAGCGCTCGGCAGGCAGAAAGGCAACGGCATTTTGCAGTCCTTTTGCGCTGCCGGTAAAGGTCAGGCCTTCCAGTTGTTTGGCCAGTGCCGATACCCGTCCCAAATGTTGACCGGCGGGAAGCAGCCAGCGATGCTCAATACGCTCGGTGCAGCCGATAAAGCCGAATTTATCGCCGTAACCGAAGGCCGAGTTGGCAGCGGTCAGCAAAAACCGAATCAGGGTTTGTTGTTTATCGGCATAAGCCATTGATGCCGACATATCGGCAAGCAGATAGACGTTGACGGTGCTTTGCTGCTGATAGACGCGCACCCGATAGCCTGAAAACGGGTCGAGCACGCTGGCGCGCAAGTCTATGCGTCTGGGGTCCGGGCTGGCAATAAGCGGCTCGTGGCGTTTGAACAACTGTCCGGCGCCGATCATTTGTCCGGGATGTGCTCCCGGATAAACGGAGCTTGATTGCCAGGGTAAGCGATAATGTAGCGTTTCGGTCATGGGTTTTTTACGGTATTTTTCTTGGTTTATGCATCAAGGTGGATGCTATTAAGTTTGTCCTCATTCCCATGCGCTACGTCACTGCCATTAATTAAGAAATGCGCTGGTTACGCTGGTTCCCAAGCTCCAGCTTGGGAACCCAGTGAGCAAAGCTCTAGCTTTGCGAGCCGGGAAGCTGGAGCTTCCCGTACTAAATTCCCAAGCAGGAGCTTGGGAACTAGCACAAAGTGGTTATATTTAGCTAACGCAAAACGTTTCGGACGGGGCAGCATGCCCCGTCCGGCTCAGTGCTTTGATTTTTGCTTCGTCATCTCAACGCAACCGACCGTCGCATCTTCGCCAGACTCGACATAGCAGGCGCTGATGCGGTCGGTACCGTGAATGCGCCCATGATTGTAGCCCTTGCTATCGACGCCAACCCAGGTAAACGAGGTATTGTCGGGATAGATGACACCAGAGAAATATTTAGTGCCCGCTGAATAGGTAAAATATCCCTTAAACAAGCGCCCCTTCTGTTCTGTGATCTCAATCGTCTTAGTCCAGGCCAAGTAACCTTTTTTGTCGGAATAAGTTTTGTTTTCGCCAGTCCATATGCCCATGAGATTAGGTGTACTCACATCGGTCCGGGCGGGAGAGGAGCAGCCCCCAATGCATGTTAAGACAAGCGCGATGAGCGCGAAATTCATAATTGAGTTACTCATTGATAATCTCCTATTACGGCCTAATCCCGACATTTAAGACGCCGCCACTTGATTTAAAATCCCTTCGACCAATTCGGGCAGCAGCTGTTCTTTCCTGTAGGCATACATCGGGTTTAAAAACAGCCGATGCGTCATGCAGACTGGAAAAAGCGCTTGCAGATCTTCCGGCAAGACATGATCCCTGTGTTCCAGCCAGGCGCGGGTTTTGGCGGCGCGGATCAAGTAACTCATGCCGCGCGGACTGGCTCCGGCCATTAATAATTGCGGCATTTCGACGTCGCTTAATTGCACGCCGTATTGTTGCGGCTGATGCGTGGCTTTCCATAAACTCAGTGCGTAAGCATGGAGTTTGGGGCTGGTCCGTATGCGTTGTTGCACCGTTTGCGCCAGCTCATTGAGCTGGTAGTAAATACCGCTGTTAGTGACACCGCGGATTAATTGATCGGTATCATGAAAGCGCGGATTAAACATCAACTCATCCAATTCAGCATCAGCGCTGGGCATATCGATGTTGATTTCCATCATAAACCGGTCTTTGGCGGCGGCGGGCAACTCAAAGGTTTCTTCCTTTTCGACGCGGTTGCGGTCGACAAAAACCTGTATATGCGGCAGTGCATAGTCACGGTTAAAGGCGTTGATGCTGCGTTCGGCCATTGCTCTTAACAGCAAGGCATGGACTTGCGGGCGGGCGCGGTTGATTTCGTTGAAGAAGAAGGTGGCGAGTGTGTTGCCGTGTTTCAGCAAAGGCCCCGGATCGACACACGGCCGGCCTTGGTCGTTTAAATAGGTGTAATAGATCAAGTCGGCGGGCATCAGGTCAATGGTGCCTTCAATCCGTTGGTAATCGCCGCCCAAGCCTTGGGCAACCGCTCTTAACAACGTGGTTTTACCGACGCCGACATTGCCTTCCAGTAATACATGGCCTCGGGTAAATACGGACAGGACGATATGCCTGACCGCAGGCTGTAGGCCGATAACGGTTTGATTGATCTGTTGCTCAAACTGTAACGCTAGTTCACGCCAGTCGGTAAGTTGGATGTCTGTGTTCATTTTAGTTTTGTGCTAGTTCCCAAGCTGGAGCTTGGGAACCAGCACAAAAAAGGGCATAAGATGCAAACAGACTCATAAGGGGACGAAAGGTTGGAATGCATTTATGCCCAAAACAAATCATTACTCGATGTCGTCTACGTCAAAAACAAATTTGCCGGTCTTGGCCAGATTTTCCTGGCGAATTTTATTGCGCTCTTCCATTTCTACAATCGATTGCGCTTGTTTATTGAGTTCATTGACATCATGTTTCGGGTCATATTTGCTGCCGGCCACTTTTTCAGGATAGCCCGGCTTGGGTTCCCAACAAACTCCCGGTTCGCTGCAATTTTGGCCGTCGTAAGCGCTAACCGTATAGGACATTACTGCCAGCATTAAACCTGCATTCATTAAAAACATTTTTTTCATGTGTTGTTCCTCTCTATTTTTTTAACCACTTGGCTTTTTTCGGATCACCGGTATAGATATCCCGTATCCAGGACATAATCATCAGCATTTCATCGGTCGATAAGTTGACATATTGCGGTCCCATCATGCCTTTGGCGCCGCCAAACAAGATTTCAAATAAACCTTGGTCTTTAGTAGCAGACGGATAGGTCCAGTAATCATCGGCCAGTCCCGGCCCTAATTTTCCTTCGGCTTCATGACCGTGACAGCCGGAGCAGGCCGGTAAATAAAGGTCATGACCTTTTTGTATGGCTTCTTTATCGCCGTTATAAGGGTTCTTGCCGGTCTCCTTAAATTGCTTGAAAACGGTCTCGTTGCCGCCCGATTTGGCAACGCTCATATCCAGCGGTTCACCGGTAATGGTATTGCGAAAGGTTATTTCTGCTACAGCCGTCGAGCTGATCAGCGTAAGGCTGACAGCGGCTACGGCTAATAATTTTTTTCTGTTCATGGTTAAGACCTGTTTCTTTATGATGCTTCAGGGGTATCGGGTTCATCAACTAATGGAATGCCTTCATCTTCCAGCACCTCGGTTATTTCATCCCGATTGTCTTCAATAACCTTGTTCAACTGAGCCAGTAAGGTTGGATCGTTTTTTCGAACAGCCATTGATGTACTGTAATGAGAGCCGACTTTTTGACCATCGGCACGTACGTTATCATCGGGAATCAGCGTTATCATCAGCGGTGTGGTCGATGCTTTGACATAACGTGCAGCAGAGGGCCCCCAAAGGGCGGCAATCTCGGCATGACCTGATGAAATTTCGGTGACCAGTTTCGAGGTTTCGTATTTGATGTACTGGTTGCGTTTGGATTTAAACCCCACCAGCTCCTGGGAATAATTGAACATGTCGTTATAACGCCCGATAGCTCTCATCATCACCTCCGGTGGCGTACCGGGTACAACAGCGATGCGTTTTGCTTTGCGTAACGCCGCGCTATCCCAGTTTTCCAAATCCAGGTTATCGGCTTCGCGCGAGATAAAGACATAGCCGGAACGGTAATAAGGCTGAGTGGTTAACACTCTGGGGTCGCCTTTATCAACGCCCATTGCTACATCGCACAGTCCTTTATCCAGCGTGTCGCGGATGTAGTAACGCGGGTCGGTCCAGCCAACGTATTCGACTTTTCTGCCCAGGGCAGAACCGACCAATTCCGCCAGTTTGTTCTTAAAGCCTTCGCCTGCCTTATTGGAATAAGGCATTTCGTTTTCCGCCGCGCAAACCTTTAGCGGTTTGTTTTGTTCAGCCTTGGCCTGGGATATTGCTAAGCTGGTTCCCAAACACAAAGCCGTTATGAACAACTTGTTTGAGTGCATATTTATTCTCATTTAATGCCGGTTTAAATAGGTGCGGATAAATCCGCACCTGCATGCAGTTTTAATAGCCTAATGCGAAGACCATCACGCCACCGCCTTGTTGCGTGTAGTGGGCCAGTTCTTTAAATGCACCGACTGCGCCCAAACCTGCGGTAGGGTCTTGCAAGTCGAACACTAAACCGACACCGGGCCAGCCGCCGACACCGTAGTAAATCGCCACATATTGTTTGCCTTTGTGTCCGAAGGTAATCGGATGGCCGATAACGCCGGAAGGCAGTTTGAATTTCCACAATTCTTTACCATTCCTGGAATCCAGTGCTTTGATGTGACCGTCCAAGGTGCCGTAAAAAACCAGATCACCCGCTGTTGCGGTGGTGCCGCCCCATACCGCAAATTTTTCCTGGATTTCCCATTCGAATTTACCGGTAACGCCATTCATCGCTTTAACTTGTCCCAAGGTGCCTTTAGGCCCCGGATACATGTTCAGCGTCGCGCCGACAAAGAACTGACCGGCGCGGTAAGGCAGCATGAACGGTTCCCAGTCCATGCAGATATGGTTGGTGCCCATGAAGAACAGTTTTTTGTTCGGATCGTAAGATTCGATGCCCTGGTTGTGGTAACCCATGGCGGACGGACAAATGCCTTTGGCTTCATGATCCATGTGGGTCGAAAACTCAGGATCGCGAACCGGCAGGCCGGTTTTTAAATCGACTTTTTTAACCCAGTTGACGGTATCGTCAATTTTGAAGGCATTGACCAAGTCGCCGTTTTCGCGGTTCAGGGTATAAACCAGACCGTTGCGGTCGGGATGGGTCAGCAGTTTGGTCATTTTGCCGTCAACGAGCTGCTCGGATAAGCCCATGTAGTTGACGCCGGCATAATCCCATTCGTCATGAGGCGTCTTCTGGTAACCGAATTTTGCCTCGCCGGTGTTGATGTCGCGGCCCCAGATGGTCATCGTCCATTTGTTGTCGCCGGGACGCATGGTTTCATTCCACGGCGCTGGGTTGCCCGAGCCGTAATAGAGCATGTCCAGGTCGGGATCGAACGCATACCAGCCCCAGTTGGTGCCGCCGCCGATTTTCCAGGCATCGCCTTCCCAGGTTTTAAGGCCCAGGCCGAATTGTCCGTAATGGGGATTGTGGCTGTTGAAATCTTTCGCGAGTTTTATATCTTCATCGGGGCCGGTCGCGTAAACCCGCCAGGCTTGTTTTCCGTCTTTAATGTTATAGGCGGTGGCGTAACCTCTTACGCCCAGTTCCGCGCCTGAGCTGCCGACTATCACCAGGTTTTTGGCGACAAACGGCGCTATGGTCAGCGTAGAGCCCATCGCAATATCGGAATTTTCCATTTTCCACAACAACTCGCCGGTCTTGGCATTTAAGGCAACGACATGGCCGTCCAGTTGATTCTGGAAAATAGTCGCCGGATAACCGTCACCGGCAGGCGCATAAGCCAAGCCCCTGTTGACCACGTCGCAGCAGGCTACGGCGCGGGCAGCCGGATTTTGTTTGGGTTTGTGTTCTCATAAAATCTTGCCCGGCTCATCCAGATCAATGGCAAAAATATTGTTAGGGTAGGGCGTATGCACATACATAATTCCGTCGATGACCAGGGGTCCGCCTTCATGTCCGTTCAAAACCCCTGTGGAAAACGACCAGACCGGCTGTAGATGCTGAACGTTGTGGGTGTTAATCTGGGTCATTTCACTAAAGTGACTGGCACTGTAGTCTTTGGTCTGCATGACCCAGTTAGTGTCCTCTTTCGACAGTCTATCCAAGGCTTTATTAGCCTGTGTCGGCATCGAAGCTGTCAATAAGGCACCGCTACAAACAGCTGACGCGACAGCGGTGCGCGTGAATTTGGAAATCCGCATAGTTCCTCCAGGGTTATGATTGTTGTGCTTATAAAAGCTAAAAGCCCAGTCCGTGCGTATCAATAAAGTTTCTTTATGACAACCAGCTCACTTGATCAAAACGTTTGCCCTGCTTCATTGAGATGCAGGACTAAGCAGGCGCTCATAGTACGGGAGACATCACTTGCAACGTTACGGAATAAACCCAAAAATCAGCGGGAAAAATCCCGGAAATGGACAAGAAAACTTCCTTTGCTGTGTGACGGGATAGAACAGGAAAAGCTCCTATCGATTTAGCGTTTATAAACAGGCATGATGTCCGTTTTGATGCGTTTTTGGAGCAAAAGCAATGGCAATGGCGGGTAAGATTAGTGTGTTATTGGTCGATGACCATGCTGTGGTGCGGACAGGTTACAAAGCCTATCTTTCCTTATCCGATAAAATCGGCCAGATTTATGAGGCAGATCGGGGCGAAACGGCTTGCCAAATGTACATCCAGCATACACAATGAACTGGTCTATGTGACGCGGGCGCTTGCGGCCGGAGCCAAGGGCTATATCACCAAAAGCAGTGTGCCTGAAACGCTGGTTACAGCGGTGTATAAAATAGCCCGGGGCGGTTACCTATGTCGATCCTGAAATTGCCCAGCAACTGGCTGTTTATATGATAGGTGAGCAGGACGAATCGGAAAAAATCAAACTGCTTTCCCCTAGAGAATTCGATGTATTCTGTCTCTTGGCGAATGGCTATACCGCTCGAAAAGCGGCGGAAAAGCTGTGTTTGAGTTATAAAACCGTCTGTAATCACGGCACTGTCATTAAGGAAAAAATAGGTGCAGAAACGCTGGCTGAACTGACCTTGCTGGCAAGTCGTCAAGGCCTGATTGAAGCGCGCGAAAATTAATCATAAAAAAGACGAAAGTGAAAGGCGAAAGGCGAAGGGCGAAGGGGCGAAAAACATCTGTCGTTATTTGCCTTTCGCCTATAATATTTTTTAGTTTTCCAGCTTTTGTTTTAGTCCCGTCAAACCGTTCTTAAAAAACGCATTCATGGCTTTAACTGCTGCCGCATCATTCAGGCTTTCAGGTGGAGTGTTGCCGGTATCGCCACGGTAGAAACGGCTTTTTAGGGTAACCACGCTGGTATTGGCATCGTCCCCTGCTGTTACCTGAAGGTTGGTGGTGTAAGAACTGACCGGAAATACCGTTACATTTTCGGTTTTAAGCCGGTAATTGTATTCATGATCTTTGTCGCTGTAATAATCCAGGCTTTCTACCAGTTGTCCGTCATTTTTCAGAGTAAGGGTTCTAATACCGTCAGAAGCGTTTTTTCCATCACCTGAACTGGCTTTGACATCGGGATGCCAGCTTGCAATGGCATCAAATTGCTTGATTACATTCCAGACTGCGTCGACAGAGGCATTAATAGTGATGCTTTCTTTGGCTTTTTGTGGAGTTGGTCCGTGAGCAAGAGAGGTAACGGGGAACAATAGGAAACTCAATAATAGTAAGGGTAAACGGTTCATATCAGTAATGTCATTAATTAAAATGGTTCATTATTCATAAATCCGAGTAAAATGTATTGAGTGATTTTCCTGATAATGGTCGGGAATCTTTCATTTTTTACTGAGCCCTGAACGAAAAACTAATAGCCCTAAAGTGTTTTTTTCTAAAATTTAAAAGATTGCTAAAATTTATAGTTGACAGGAGTCTGGGTAAAAAGCATAATAAGCAACTCAGTACGGCGCCTGTAGCTCAGCTGGATAGAGTACTCGGCTACGAACCGAGCGGTCGGGAGTTCGAATCTCTCCAGGCGCACCACACTGAAAAAGTTTATTCCCCTGTAGCTCAGTCGGTAGAGCGGATGACTGTTAATCATTAGGTCGGCGGTTCGAGCCCGTCCGGGGGAGCCAAAAAAATAAAAGCCTTACATGAAAATGTAGGGCTTTTTTTATGTCTGATGTTTTTCGGATCATGGCAGGGTCATGTTTCAAGCCATGTTGAGAGTAATCTTGAGTATGGTTGGCTTAAAAAATACACCCGGAACCGTCGGTTGAAGCGATTGGCGAACGCCGCCAAATAACGCGAGGCCTATTTGGTGAAATCAAAAGCATGATAAGCACCACCCAGGCTGGTTTTTAGAGTTCCCAGTTCAGCGCGTCAGGATTTTTCGCAGCTAAAATGGATTCATCCGATTTTAGCTGCGAAAATGACTTGGCAATAAAGATTTGGATTCCTTTGCTCGTGATCGGTGGACGGCAGGATTTACTCGGCTTCTGGAAGGTCACTTGCGGGCAACTTTCGGCAGAGGGTATCCGAATGCCGACTTCCAGATTATTACCTTTATATGCGTTCAGAAGATATGTCGGCTAAGAGAGTATGAACAGGCGTAATCAAGGGCCTCAGATGCTGTCATAAAGCCGTCCCTGACAGATTCACGGCATCCCCTGATGAATATGAACCGAACTCATGAGCGGAAAGAAGAGCCCTCTTTTACATGCACATCGCGTTGCGGGAAAGGTATTTCGATACTTTCTTCCCTAAAGGCGGCATTGATCGCAAAGCACAGATCGCTGAAAACCTGCGCCCTGTTATCAATGGATCGGATAAAGCAGCGTAGTTCAAGATGAAGCGCGCTGTCACCAAACCCCGTCATTAATACCACAGGAGCAGAAACCTGATTGCTCTCGGTAATGACCATGTCGTGTTGATGCGCGACGGCGAGCAGGATGACTCGAACCTTTTCAAGGTCGGAACCGTAGGCGACGCTGATAGGGATTTTGATCCGTCCCGATGAATCATGCAACATCCAGTTAGTGACCTGGCTGGAAATGAGCTCTGAGTTGGGCACTATGATATGCGAACCGTCAAACGTTCTGAGTTGAGTCGAGCGGATACTGATCCTGTGGACAAAGCCTTCGATGGCGCCGACGAGAATCCAGTCTCCGGTGCGAATAGGGCGTTCGATCAGCAAAATAAATCCGGAAATAAAATTATTGACGATATTTTGCAAACCGAAACCGATGCCCACCGACAAGGCGCCTGCGATAATGGCAATATTCGCAAAACCTACTCCCGCTAAGGACAGCGCGACGAGTAGAGAGACGGCAAGCCCCAGATAACCGGTAACGGTAATCAGCGCATCCCGTGCGCCACGTTCGATCCGTGCATTACTTAACCAGCCCGGCACCACGTTTTGTTTAAACCAGCCGGAAAAAGCAAATAGCAAGGAAAAAGCCAGCAGGGCGGCCGCAATCTGTAGCGGGACGACGCGAAAAGAACCGATCCAGAACCCCTCCTGCAGAAAAGTCACGATCAGATCGAGACCCTGATGCGACAATCCCCACACCCAAAGCACCCAGAGTCCGAGTCAGCTCCAGATCGCCGCACTGAAGATAAGCCGAATCCAGATCAGACCGGGAATATGATCCGGATCTTTTAACCCAAAGTGACGGCGAAGCCGTTTCTGCCAGGGTTGATAACCGGAATCCATACCGTCGAACAAATCGGTTATCAATGTGTTAATAAACCAGATGATGCCGAAACCCGATAAGGATCCCAGCAATCCGGTCATAGTAAAAATTGAAAGATTGCGATAACCCAGCCATTCGGAGCCCAGTGCAAAGATCAACGCGGCGAGCAGCAACAATCGTATTCTGTACGTGCCGCCCAGGGAAGGGATACGGCCAATGGACCATAGTATCCAGATCAGATTGAGGAACAGAAAAACGCCATAAAAGGCTCGTGCCAACAAGTATTGAGTTTCCAATAAGGCATCTGAAAAACCGGAAGCGAAAAATAGTAGCCCCAGAAAACCTAAAGCCAATAGTCTTTTTAAATGTTTGGCCAAGGCCAGCGCCGTCATATCATCCATAGCCAGATAAGGACTCGCAGGCGGGTCAGGATGCAGCATAGCGCCGGCTATGCTCAGCGCCAGCGTATAACCCAACAGGCCGTAAGCCAATTGAGTGATAAAAGGCATCGGTGCGAAGGGCAAAACACAGCTTAAAAAGATTAGGGCCGCCACGTTTGCGCTGATGACCGGCAATAACCGGACGCTGCAACTTTTCAGCGCCAGCAAAAAACGGGTGCATTTATCGACACAGGTTTTCTTTTTTGCCGCCATCCAGATTTGATAAAAACGCCGCCCTACAAAAAAGCCCAGGACAACTGAAGATAGGAGCGCTACCAGATCGGTTCCGGTCAATAATTGCAATCCGCTCTGCATCATTAAAAGGCGTTGCGACAATTTCCACCAGGCTTCAGGATGGCTGAAATTGTCCTGAATGAGCTCCCTTACACTGAGGCCTTTAATCAGGAGTTTTCGAGTCAGAGTGGCTTGTTCAATGGCGGCGGCTTTTTCCTTGATCTCTTTGACTTGAATCAGGATAAATTGACAGGCGGCAAGACGTTTTTCGAGAGCTTCGCGTTCTTGGACGAGATCGGCTTGAGCCAGGCTGACATCATTCGCTGCTTTGCTTAGTTTCGAACCCAGGGAATCAATATCCTGTTGACGTCGTTGTGCAACTGCTTCAGTTTCCGCGACGCAGTCTTGAGCCTGTTCGCGAATGGGCAGAAGTTTCTTATTGATTTCCTCAAGTCGGTCAGTATCCAGTTCCTGATCGACAGCCGATTGGAGCGTCTTGTCGGCTGATTCAAGAGCGGATTTGGCCGACTCCAACCAGGCTTCACTGTAGACTCCGAAAGACCATGACGGACTTGAATACAACAACAGCACTAATTGTAAAACAAGATGTAGCGGGAAAATATTGATGGAATGAATAGCTTTCATAGCACAGTGAATGTTGAAGTTCGGCGGTCAGTACGCGAATTAGATAGCCCTAATTCATGTTCCTTAGGGGGTTAGTCAATAGCATTGCGTGTCCGTCCGGATCACGGATCATGAATGCGCTTGAATAACCCAGTGTATCTTTCGGTAAATCAATTGCAGCATTGGATACCGGATAGGATTTTACGTTGGCTAAAGTATCCTTAATAACCGCGGCATCGGAAAGGGTTGCTTGAACTTGCCAGTGCCATAGATCATTGGCCTGGGTATCAGGCGGCATGATCCGACCGCTGTTCGGTGTCCGATATTCCAGCAGTTCGATGCCGGGGCCGCCGTGAGAAGCTCTGAGCGCAGTGATGTGCAGGCGGGCTCCGAACACATTGTTCAGGCGTTGCCATAATTGTCACTTATAGCGCGGCAAGATACCGGCCAAGGCGCAGTCCCCAGGCATAAATAGTCAAGCCCGGGTTGACCCGGCTGGAACGCGGCAATACGCTGCCGTCCGCCACATACAGGTTATCGAAACCGTGTACTTTGCCGTCGGCATCGACGACAGACAATGCGGGGTCGTTACCTGTCACCATACTGCCTAAGGCATGAGCGGTTGCGGCCAGTCCCATTTGTTGCGATACGCTAAAAAAACCGGCTTGTAACAGCCGGGTTTTAAACCCTCGAATGATGGCACGATGCTCGGCGACAGAGGCTGGAACCCGTTTTAGGTCATAATCCAGCATGGGCCGATCTCCCGTATCCCTGTCGGCCAAGATACGATTGTCCGGGCTTGAGCCGTCTTCAGTGGTGACAAAAAAACCGTAAGCCCTTGCGCCCAACGCATTGGTTACGAACGTGGGCAGCCACAGCGGCAATTGCGTGGACAGTATTTCGACGTCCATCCAGCCGAGGCATTGCACGCTGCTATGCGGGAAAGCGTCGTTAAAAAAGATCGCGGTTTTGCGTAACACATCCCGTTGCGGGAACAGCGAGAACCCGAGCAAGGCGCTGTTGATATGCAGTTTGAAATGTGCGCCCACCAGCGGAGCCGAGGGCAGCGTTTTGTCCAGTCCGCTTTGTTGCAGATGTTTTTGCAGGATGCGTGGCGAAGACATCGCGCCCGCGGCAAGAATGACTGTGTCTGCGTAATAGCACACACCATCGGCACTACAGACACCCGTGATTCCAGCCGGATTATTTTCGTTTGAAAGCAATGCGGCGACTTCTTTATAGGGCAGCAGTTGAAACAGCGGGTTATCAAAGAGACATTTTGCACATTAAAGACATGGGAAACTCCTCGTTAAATTTTAAAAAATTAGAATGGCGGTTGCGGTTCCAATAGTTGGTCGAGCTGGATGTTCAAACCTTACAAAAAATGCAATCAAGACGTCGGATCGGCATTCGCCGCCAATAAATTTGCCACCAATCCAGTCCATCCGGTCTGGTGTGATGCGCCTGCGCCGCTGCCGTTGTCGCCGTGAAAATATTCATGGAACACGATGTAATCTTTAAAGTGCGGGTCGTTCTGCAATTTTTCGTTGTCGCCGAATACCGGCCTGTGCCCTTGTCCGTTTTTACGGAAAATACGGGTCAGCCGCAGGGATAGCTCGTCGGCAACCTCATTGATTGAAAGATACTGTCCGGAGCCGGTCGGGCATTCAATCTTGAAGTCGTCACCGTAGTAGGTGTCGAAACGCCTGAGCGAGGTGATCAGCAAATAATTGACCGGAAACCAGATCGGCCCGCGCCAGTTGGAATTGCCGCCGAATACGCCGGATTCTGATTCGGCAGGCTGGTACTTCACTGTCAACGACTGACCGCCGCCGGAAAATACATAAGGATGATCGAGATGGGCGCGCGACAGGGAACGCACGCCGTAATCGGACAGGAACTCGGTTTCGTCCAGCATGCGGCGCAAAATTTGTTTCATCCGGTGGCCGCGCAGCAAAGACAACAGGCATCGGTTGCCGCGCCCAGGTTCGTTCCAATGCGATACCAGGCCGGCCAGATCGGGCCGGTAATTCAAAAACCACTCCAGCCGCCGTTTGAAGTCCGGCAGTCGTTCCAGCATTTCCGGTTCGATAATTTCCACCGCGTAAAGGGGAATGAGTCCGACCATGGAGCGGACTTTGAGCGGGGTCATCTCGCCATTGGGAAAGCGCAGCACATCATAAAAAAAGGCGTCCTCTTCATGCCACAGGCCGATGCTTTGATCGCCGATATTGGTCATCGCTTTGGCGATATAAAGAAAGTGTTCGAAAAATTTGGTGGCGATATCTTCATAAACCCGGTTATGCAGCGCCAGTTCCAGAGCGATACGCATCAGGTTAAGACAATACATCGCCATCCAGCTGGTGCCGTCGGCCTGATTGATATAGCCGCCGGTAGGGAGAGGCGCGCTGCGATCGAACACGCCGACATTATCCAGCCCCAAAAAACCGCCCTGAAAGACGTTGTTGCCGTCGGCATCCTTGCGATTGACCCACCAGGTGAAGTTGAGTATTAACTTATGCATGACCCGTTCCAGAAAATCGAGGTCGCCGATGTCGCCGTTGGCTTCGCATTCGGTCTTGTAAACCTCCCAGGCGGCCCAGGCATGCACCGGCGGGTTGACATCATCCAGCGCCCATTCATAAGCGGGGATTTGCCCATTGGGGTGCATATACCAGACCCGCGTCATTAGCAGCAGTTGATCTTTGGCGAAAGCCGGATCGATCATCGCCAGCGTGACGCAGTGAAAGGCCAGATCCCAGGAGGCATACCAGGGGTATTCCCATTTATCCGGCATCGAGATGATGTCGGCGTTGTTCAGGTGCTGCCAGTTCTTGTTGCGGCCTTTATGGCGCTCAGGATCGGGTTTGGGTTGGCCGGGATCGCCGTTCAGCCATTGCGGAATATCGTAATAATAAAACTGTTTGCTCCAGATCATACCGGCGAAAGCCTGGCGCTGAATCATTTTGGCTTCCGGGTCTTTGATATTGTTTTGAATGCCGTCATAAAAGGCATCGGCTTCGCGTAATCGGGTGTCGAACACTTGATCGAAATCGCTGAAAGCCTGGGCATTAGGCGTGCGGGTTAAGCGCAGACGAACTTCCACTTTCGACTGTGCCGGGATGGGAAACTTGAAATGACCGCAGGCTTTGCTGCCTGTTTGATCGGGGTTAACGGCATCGGTTTGATTGCGGATGACGGCATCATGAAAGGCATCTTTAACATAACCTTTCGCTTCCATGCCATACAGCTTTTTACCATTGGTGTCGTTATCACAGAACAAAAGCTCCGGTGCGTCGTCGAGATAACAATGATATTCACCCAGGGTGTTATGGTTAATGACAATCGCATCGGTCCCGGTTGCCGACAGCGCAGGCTTGTCTTTGTCGATCCCCCAGCTCCAGGTGTTGCGAAACCACAGTTGCGGCAGAATATGCAGCGGAGCGGCATCGGCTCCCCGGTTATGGGCGGTGATGCGCATCAGAATGTCGTCGACATCGGCTTTGGCGTATTCGATGAACACGTCGAAATAACGGTCGTCATCAAATAGGCCGGTATCGAGCAATTCAAACTCCGGCTGATCCTTGCCGCGTTTTCCGTTCTCCTCAACCAGCGATTGGTAAGGAAAAGCCTGCTGCGGATATTTATAAAGCATTTTCAGGTAGGAATGACTGGGCGTGGCGTCAAGATAATAGTAAAGCTCCTTGACGTCTTCGCCGTGATTGCCCTGGTCATTGGTCAAGCCGAACAGGCGCTCCTTAAGAATGGGATCCTGTCCGTTCCATAGCGCCAAGCCCAGGCAGAGGCGCTGGGTAATGTCACTGATGCCGGCTATGCCGTCTTCACCCCAGCGGTAAGCGCGGCTGCGGGCGTGGTCGTGGCTGAAATAATCCCAGGCCTCGCCGTGTGCGCTGTAGTCTTCGCGTACCGTTCCCCATTGGCGTTCGCTCAGATAAGGACCCCATAATCGCCATGCGCCCGTCGCGCTGTTGCTCTGCGCGAGAATGCGTTGTTGTTCCGCTGCCTGGATGGCAGTGTGCTGCTTTTTTGTAGCGTTGGACAGACTATCTCGTTTGTTTGCGCTGGGTGTGTTCTTTGTCGATATGGCCATGGTGTGTCCTGTTTGCGTGGTGTTATGGTTTCAAGCGGTTGTTATCGGTTTTTTGAACTCACCAAGACAGCAATGATGATTAGCGCTCATGCAGGTTCAGCCAGGCACGCAAAATTTCCGCGACGCTCCAGGCCTGGGCAAAACAGCCGCGTGGTGTAAAGGGCGGCTCAGCATCAAAAATTTCGCTGACTTGACCGATGCAGGCATCGGCAAGATGCAACCCCAAGGGATCAAGAAAGGAACGGGCTTTTTCGGCATCCTGGTAAACGCGATAATGGGCGTCCACAAACGGGCCGATGAGCCAGGTCCATACGGTGCCCTGGTGATAGGCGCTGTCGCGTTGTGCCGGATTGCCCTGATAATAAGGCGCATAGCCTGGCTCGCCCCTTGCCAGACTGCGCAGGCCGAAAGAAGTCAACAGTTCACGGGCGCAAAGATCGACGATGGCTTTGCATTGCTGTTCGCACAGCGGACTATGCGGCAAGGAAACCGCAAAAATCTGGTTGGGCCGCAAACGACTGTCGTAGTTGTTGCCATCAGCTCCCTGATCGCCCTCAGTACCGTCGATGACATCGTATAAACAGTTTCCGGCCGGATTCCAGAAGCGTTGAAAACTGTCTTTTACCTGTGTGGCGGCAGTCTGATAGTCGCGTGCCTGCAAGGTGTGGCCGAATTGCCCGGCAAAACCCGCCATGATCTTCAATGCGTTGTACCACAAGGCATTGATCTCCACGCATTTGCCGATGCGCGGCGTAACCACCCAATCGCCCACTTTGGCGTCCATCCAGGTCAGTTGTAAGCCGTCTTCACCCGCCGCGAGCAGACCATCGTTCAAATCGACCTTGATGCCATAACGGGTACCTCGTCGATGCCAGTCGATAATGTCGGCCAGCACCGGATAGAGTTCTTCACCCAAGGTAATGTCGCCGCTCATTTGCGTGTATTGATCGATGGCATGAAAATACCAGAGCGTTGCATCGACCGTGTTGTATTCCGGTTCCGCTCCGTTATCCGGGAAGCGATTAGGCAGCATGCCTTCGCTGACATGGGCGGCAAAGGTGCGTAGTATCCCGGCGGCAATGTCGAAGCGGCCTAAAGCCAGTGTCAAGCCGGGCAGGGCGATCATGGTATCGCGGCCCCAATCGGCAAACCACGGGTAACCGGCGATCACAGTCTTGCCTGCCGGTAGGCCGTGCTGATAACGATCGACAATAAATTGTCCGGCGGCCAAAGCCAGTTGCTTAATCCAGCCGGCCGCATCGGTCGGCAGGGATTGAAGCACAGTCAGCTGTTGCTCGCGTAGCTGCTGTTGTACGGTCGTAAAATCTTCGGTAATGCTCAATTCATCGGTGATCACCACAGCCGCCTGTTCGCCTTCGCCAAGGCTCAGGGTAAAACGGCCGGGGCGAAACAGGTCTTCGCTATCATCCAGGCCACGGACTGTTTCAGCGCGATGCTTAAAATTCCAGTACCAGACCGGGTCGGGTATAAAAACAGCCTGTTCACAACTGAGTCGATAGGCGCATGCCTCTGAGAATGCGTTGACCTCAAAACCATGCACAATCTCGCGTAGACCTAAATTCCATCCGCCATGACTATGGCTGTGGTAATCCCGGTAAGTGCATAGCGGCGTCAAGTCCACTATCAGTTCATCACTTGCACGTAGTACCTGTAGGTTGACATAGGTTGTATTCTGTCCCGGTTTCATGACGATGCGCTTTTCAATCAATGCATCGGCAACGGCATAGCGCCAGACAGGCAGGCCGTTATCGAGATGAAAAGACTCCAGATGAACATAACCTTTTGGCGCTACCGTGCCGTCGACAAATTCATTGCAGAATAAGGGATATTCCCGGCCGCGATAGCGTACGGTAATATCCAGTTTAGCAACCAGCAAGATTCGAACTGCCGGGGGTTCCAAAGCGGCCACCAGCAGACCGTGATAACGTCTTGTATTGGTTTCGCAAACTGTGCCGCAAGCAAAGCCGCCGATGCCGTTGGTTATCAGCCACTCCCGTTCGACAGCTCGCTCAAAGATTCCGCAGTCGCCGGATCCCGGTTTAAGTTGAGTCATATGTCCTCTGTCGTCAACCAAAGCTGGAATTGACGGTTATGTTTATTAACGTAGTTCGTAAGTCGTGTTATTAGCAGGGCGCCCCCCCGACGACCTGTGCACTAAAGTGTCGGGGCGCGCAACTCTAACCTGACCTATATGACTAAACCTGCTGAGACCGGTTATGGCATTGGTTGCTTACCTCTAGTTCGGCTTCAAGCCAGTCTTCCATTTCATAGCCCGCTGCAAAACCTCTTTTTTCGGCTTTAAAATAAGTGCGCTCTGTAACCATTTTCACGTTGTTGTCCGGATCGATACCTTCAATAGGAGTATTTTGTTGCGAATTACTGTCAGTCATCTTCTTCTCCTAAATAGAGTTTGTTTGTGTTAGGTCGTTCATGCCCTTCGACTACGCTCTGGAGAGCCGTAGTTGGACTCACAACGACGTTTTAAGCGGGCCACTGGTGTTAAGTCGTGCCGGATTGGTGGTTAACGAGACGGGTTAAGCCTAAGCCAGGCTTCGGTGTGCGCTGCAACAGCTATCTGCTCCGCCTGCAATAACACCGAGCAATCCGCCATAAACCAGATGTCCCATTAACGCCGCCATGACCGCTTTTATACCTCCGATTTCGGACATGAAAAACCCGGCGCCAGCCATCGGCATGACCATGGTTTCGGCGATCAGCCACAGGATTAAGCCCCAGGGCATGCCTTTAATAAGGGGGCCTCCCGGCAGCAAGCGGAAAACAAGAAGGGCGTAGATCAGCGGGAAAACAAGAACGCCGAGCATGATATGAGCCGCCATGCCTAGCGCGTAGACACCGCCCATCATGTTGCCGAGCATGGCCGCGATGTCCATCGGTTGTCCTACCATCATGGGAGCGGCAAAACGCATCATTAATGACATCATCAGGGTTCCGACGATGCCGCCGAGTATTGCTTTTATGATATTTGGGTTCATTTTTTATCCTTTCATTAAGTGATAGCTATCTTGAAGCAGCTGATATTTAGTCCCGGCAAAACCTTATTCCTTACAAAAGATATTCAAAAAATAACGTAACTCGTTTTAAAGAGGCGGATATGTAAGATTTTTACTCGGATAACGACTATTAAGTGAAAGCGCTTAACAGAAAAATGAGCCTGAACACAATGAAAACTCATTTCAATCAACCGTTGCCGTGGCTAGGGCGAGTAAGTTTTATGACTGATAAGGCAGTAAATAAAGGCGTACCGCCGTCACTGAAAGTGCGTGGGGAATCCGGCAGCAAGGCTATCGTGCTGACGGGTTCCTGGGATCTGCGCAATCTGGCGGCAGCGCCTGATTTGCGCAAGGCAATCAAACATTATGCCGCTGCAGGGAATATTCAATGGGATATTAGCCAAGTTGGCCTGCTTGATAGCGCCGCCGCTTTTATTCTCTGGCAAAGCTGGGGTGAAAAAATACCGGCGGGTGTGCAAATGCGTTCCGAGCATCAACGTTTGTTTGAACACTGGCATGGCCGGAAAATTCCCATGCCCAAGCCCGCAAGGGTGGAACTATTCGCGGCGGTTCACTATACGCTGGGCTTGATTCAGGGTTTTGGCTTCCATTTGGCAGCCTGGTTGACGCTATTCGGGCGGTTGATTTTAGACTTGGGCTATTTGTTGCAACACCCTCGCGCGGTACCCTGGAAAGAAATTTCTTTTAATGTCTATCAAGCCGGCGTCCGGGCCCTGGGCATTACCGCGTTGGTGGGTTTTTTGGTCGGCGTTTCCATGAGTTACCTGTCCGCATTGCAACTGCAAAAGTTTGGTGCGGAAATTTATATTATCGATTTGCTCGGACTCAGTGTTATCCGGGAATTGGGGCCGATGTTGGCGGCCATTCTGATCGCGGGCCGCTCCGGCTCGGCCATGACCGCTGAAATCGGCATTATGCGCGTCACTCAGGAACTTGATGCGTTGTCGGCCATGGGTATTTCCCATTCGGTACGCCTGGTTCTGCCAAAAGTCATCGCACTGGCTATCGCGATGCCGCTGCTGATTGTCTGGACCGATACCCTTGCCCTGATCGGCGGCATAGTTTCCGCCCAGCTGACCATGGATATTGGTTATCAGGCTGCAAAACCGGGCCGATAAAACGCTGGCCGGTTTTTCCGCGTTGACGGCAGACGCGCGGCGAACGCTGTCACATGTCGATGCACTGACCGGAGAGTTTAACAACCTGAGCCGGGATATGAGGAAAGAGCTGAAAACAATGACGGAAAAAGCCGGAAATCTGGCCGAATCCGGTACCGCCACCAGCAACATGCTGGTGCAAACCACACTGCCCAGGGCCAATGTCTTAATGGTTGAGTTACAGGCAACGACTCGCCGGTTTAAGCGTGTTGTTTCAATGCTTGAAACCGATCCGCAGGCGTTTCTTTTGGGCGCCGGTCAAACACAAGCAGGTCCGGGTGAATCAGGTTTTGACGACCCGATGGAACACACTGAGGTGACAAAATGAAACAATTTATCGAAAAAGGCCGTAGGCGCAAGCTACTCTTCCCCGACAGGCGGAAGTCGCCCGCGCGCTATCGCAGCAACGTGAGCCGTGCTCTGTTATGGTCACTCCTGTTAATCAGCGCGGGTTGCACTCTGGGCACTAAGCCCGTACTGATTACGCTTCATGATCTGGGGCCTGCGCACCACCCGGAAAAGACAGTTTCGGCCAGTAGTTTGGACGCACCGGTCTGGTTATGGGATGACCGGATCCGCTATCGCTTACTCTATGCCGATGCCACAGCGATCCGCTTTTATACACAAGACCGTTGGGAGGCGCCACCGCCGACGCTGCTGGAGCCTTACTTAAGCTTCATTGAAAAACGGCAAGATATTATGTTACAGATACGGCTGACAGAGTTTGAGCAGCAATTCGATACTCCCCAAAAATCCCGGGTAATTTTAGGATTGCAAGTAGAAGCCCGTTCGCTGAATAATAATCAGGCTATCGGTAAACGTGACTTCAGACTGGAGCAGGCGACTGCAACTGCTAACGCATCCGGGGCCATTAATAGTTTTACAGCATTAACGCATCAGGCCGTAGCCGAAATTCAGGACTGGTTGTTGGAAATTTCTTCTGATGGAACAGTTAACCGGGAGCACCAAAAATAGGCGCTTCGCCAAATGCGCCTATTTTTGGTAGGCGAAGCATTGGATTTACGGGCAAATGATTTGTATTCAATAAATCAGGGTAAGGGTGTGTTATTCCTGTACGTCTGAATATTATTCAATTAGAATTGAAGCATGGCACTATTCCGCAACATAACATTTCAGCGCATACTGAGTTTGACCTTTTTATGCACTGCGCTGCTTTCACAGACACAGATACTTTATGCCTGTGAGCTGATGGATGGCAAACCGAAACTGGTTTGCTGTTGCGGCGAGTCCATGTCTGATGGTTACCCGATGAGTGAATCTTGCGCCATGCAGAAAAATACCGATGAAGGCCGTTGTTGTGACGTGAGCCAGGATTCATTGACGGATGTGGTCATGACACACAGCTCTTCAACGGCTGATTTCCTGACCTTGTTGCTGGACGGACCACAGCCTCCGCCGGTCATTGACTATCAGGAATTATTGCCCGCTTCTCCGCAGGCCAATCTCAGGCTTGCAATTCCTCCGCATGAACCGCTGCTACTGAGTAGCGGCAAACAAACGTATCTGCTCACCGGTCGTCTTCGACTATAAACCGGATTCCTCTCTTTGCAATCATCTATTCACCGGCGAATTTAGGCTGGTGTGTGTCTGATGTAACACGTCCACTGTAAAACACCTGATTCCTTTTTGTGCCTTCCAGACCACCGGTCTGTATGGCGACGAAGGACATTATCCGTATTTGCAGAGTCGGCTTACATCTGAATTGCTTTATTCTCAAGAGACTCTCATGAAATCCAACTATCATCCCGTTCGTTTGATGTTGCTGGTTTTGACCCTAAGTCAGACAACAAACTCATTAGCCACTGAAGCCATTTTTAATCAGGCCGGCGGTGCATTGTCATCAACTCAATTAGTATCTGCCGTACTGGCTGCAAACCCGCAGCTGGAAGTTGTCCAGGCAATCTGGCAGGCAACGGCCAGCCGGATCGAGCAGGAATCCGCGCTGGATGATCCCATGCTGGTACACAGTATGGCGCCGCAGACTATCGGCAACCAGCAGAACGGCTTTTCACAGAGCACTGAAATCTCACAGAAAATACCCTGGCCGGGAAAACTGCGTCTGCGTGGTGAAGCTGCGGGCTTTGAAGCGGATGCGGCTAATGAAAACATTGCAGTCTTGCGTCTGGTGCTGTCCTCTACAGCCAAATCGTTATTCGCAGACTGGTATTACATTCATCAGGCCATTGAGATTAACCGGATTAACCAGACCTTATTGGCTGAATTCCGGGACATTGCCGTCACCCGTTATAGTACCGGCCTGGCCAGCAAACAGGATGCCTTGAGCGCCGAGGTGGAGATTGTGTTGCTTGAGCACCAGGCGATTGTATTCGAACGCGAACGGCGGACGATTCTTGCCCGTCTCAATACGCTGCTGAATCGCCTGCCCGATGAGTCCCTTCCGCCGCCTTCGAAGCTGCCTGAGATCAGCGCTCTACCCGATGCAAAATCATTGCATAACAACGCCCTGCAAGCACGTCCTGAACTTAAAGAGTTGGCGGCGCGCATTCAGGCATCCAAAACCCAAACCGAACTGGCGAAAAGAGCATTCTATCCCGATTTAAATCTGTCAGCGGGCTATAACAGCTTTTGGGATAGAAGCGAACAGCGCTTCATCCTGGGTGTCGGGATCAACCTTCCGCTGGATCAAGGCAAACGCCATGCCGCCGAAACGGAAGCGCGGGCCAGGATGAAACAGGTTGAGTGGAATAGTATTGATCAGATGGCAAAAATCAGGGAAGAGGTGCAGATCGCCTACGAGCGTACCGATGAAAGCATGCATGTGTTTCGATTGTATCAAAAACAACTGTTGCCCCTGGCCGATGAAACGCTGGAAGCTGCCATAGCGGATTATCAGGCAGGCAGAGGTGATTTTCTAACGCTGATCAGCAGCGAGAAAAACCGCATGCAGACCCAGTTACAGACCGAACAAGCACTGGCTGATACCCATCGCCGCATTGCCGAGCTTGAAAGCGCGGTAGGCAGTCTTGAGCCATTACCCGTAGTTGATCGGTCAGAGGCGATGCAGCCATGAAACCAGCCAATAAAATCCGCTTGTTGGCGCTTGTGATGAGCCTGTTGGTTTTATCCGGTATTGGACTTATCTGGTTCCCACGCTCCGGCGTGGGAACCCATACCGATGCGCCCGTCTTTCCGGCCGGACCATTTTATATACAGGTGGAACTGGAACCTGAAAAACCCAGAATCGGCAATAACCAAATAACCCTTATTGTCCGTGACCAGGATAACCGGCCGGTCACCGATGCCGCCATTCAGGCGGTGGCGGAAATGCCGGCCATGGGCGCCATGGCGGCCATGCCCATACCCATCGAAATTAAAAGCGTGAAACCGGGAGTTTATCAGGGCCAATTCGAACTGCCGATGGCTGGCGCCTGGCCGTTGACGTTGACGATAGACTCCGCTACGAAGGGGCAGGCCCGACTCACTTTCGATATGGGCACCAGTCGGAAAGGCGTGTCTTTGACGTCGGCAAGCCCTGGCGATATTGCGCCGCAAGTGAGCGTTAAAACCGCCTCGCCATCGTTGGAACCCGCAACATTCACGGTGGACGCTTACCGTCGCCAGCTGATCGGCGTCACCACCGGCAAGGTGATGTATCGGAGCCTCATTAAAACAATCCATTCCCCTGCTCGGATCACCTATGACGAAACCCGTCTTACCGACGTCAGCCTTAAATTTGACGGCTGGATC
Organism: Methylobacter svalbardensis; assembly: GCF_037671525.1. Lineage (NCBI taxonomy): Bacteria > Pseudomonadati > Pseudomonadota > Gammaproteobacteria > Methylococcales > Methylococcaceae > Methylobacter > Methylobacter svalbardensis. Next base: position 43,058 of record NZ_JAWPOH010000019.1, on the reverse strand, counting down.
GGCCGGCTTGACGCGGATTATGTGGGTAAACAGGTAAAAAAAGGGCAAGCATTATTCACCGTTTACAGCCCGGAACTGGTCTCGACCCAGGATGAGTATCTCGACAGCTTGCGGCGCAGCCGTGCCGGTCCAGGCAGTCTTACCGCCGCGGCCTATCGCCGCTTGACCCTTTGGGGCATTGACGCCACCCAGATCCGAGCCCTGGAGCGACGCGGACAGGCGGCGGAATATGTGCCGATCCTGTCGCCGGTCTCCGGCACCGTCATTGAAAAGTACATCGTGCCCGGCACGGCTTTCAAGGCGAGTGCAACGCTGTTGCGCATTGCCGATTTGTCCACGGTCTGGGTCGAAGGCCAGGTCTACGAGTCCGAACTGCCCTGGGTCAAGGTCGGCATGAAGGCCGAGTTCGTGCTGGAGGATGCGCCCGATTCCCCATTGCCTGGCAAAATCACTTTCATCGAACCGACGGTGGAAAATAAAACCCGCACGGCGCGCGTGCGCGTGGCATTGCCCAATCCGGATGGCGTGCTGCGCCCCGACCGCTATGCCCGGCTGAATCTGCGGATCGATCTGGGAGAACGCCTGGTCGTTCCGGAACAGGCGGTAATTTACGCAGGAAAAAGCCGTGTCGTTTTTGTCGATCTCGGTGACGGGCGCTTGTTGCCCAAAAAAATCAGGACAGGGCTTAGAAACGATGATTTTATCGAGGTGCTTGACGGTTTGGCGGCCGGCGATGTGATTGTCACTTCCGGTAATTTCCTGATTGCCTCGGAAAGCAAACTCAAAGCGGGGCTGGAACAATGGTAAATGAACCTAACACGGCCAGCGCCGGCCTTATTGAACGCGTGATTGGCTACTGCGCACGCAATGCCTTCATCACTCTGCTGGTGGTCGCAATTTGCGCCTTTTGGGGCTACCGGTCCCTGATCAGCACGCCGCTGGACGCCATCCCCGACCTGTCCGATGTCCAGGTCATTATCTACACGGACTGGCCCGGACGCAGCCCCGATCTGGTCGAGGATCAGATTACGTATCCGCTCATCACCACGCTGCTGGCGGCGCCCAAAGTCCAGTTTGTGCGCGGTCAAAGCTTTATGGGGCTGAGTTTTGTTTATGTCATTTTCGAGGAAGGCACCGACATCTACTGGGCGCGTTCACGGGTGATTGAATACCTCAATTCAGCGGCGGCCAAGCTGCCAGAAGCCGTGCGGCCTACGCTGGGGCCGGATGCCACCGGCGTGGGCTGGGTCTTTGAATATGCGCTGGTCGATAAATCCGGCCATAATAACCTGGCGCAGCTTCGTAGCCTGCAGGACTTTAAGCTGCGTTATTGGCTGGAGTCGGTTGAAGGCGTGGCGGAAGTCGCCTCCCTTGGCGGCTTTGAGAAGGAATACCAGGTCACTGTCGATTCCAACAAGCTGGCTGCCTATGGCATAACTATAAACCAGGTCGCACAGGCCATCCGCCGCTCCAATAATGATGTCGGCGGACGGGTGCTGGAGATCGCGGGTCATGAACATATTATCCGCGGGCGCGGTTATATCCACGCCGTTGCCGACATCGAGCGCATCGCCCTGGGCGCGAGCAAGGCGGGTGTTCCCGTCACTGTCGGAAATGTCGCAAAAGTCAGTCTTGGACCGGCGTTGCGGCGGGGGCTGGCGGAACTGGACGGTGAAGGCGAAACGGTGGGCGGCATTGTCGTCATGCGCTACGGCGAGGATGCACTCAATGTCATCGAACGGGTTAAACAACGTCTTGAAGACATTAAGAAGTCTTTGCCGCAAGGGGTTGATATTGTCACCGCCTACGATCGCTCGGATTTGATCGAACGGGCGATCGCAACGCTCAAGGATACCCTGATCGAGGAAATGATTGTGGTCTCCTTGGTCATCATGGCGTTTTTACTGCATTTTCGCTCGGCCCTGATCGCCATCCTGACCTTGCCTATCGCTATTTTGCTGGCTTTTATTCCTATGTCGATGCAGCATATGACCGCCAATATCATGTCACTGGGCGGTATTGCCGTGGCTATCGGCGCCATGGTCGATGCCGCCATCACCATCATCGAGAACATCCATAAACGCCTGGAAAGCGAGGCTGGCAAGCCTGTAGGGGCGACCGGTTGGTCGCCCGAGCCCCAGCGTGAAGTGATTATTCAGGCCATGCAGGAAGTGGGGCCGAGTATATTCTTCGCCTTGCTGATTATTACCTTCTCCTTTCTGCCGGTATTCGCACTGGAAGGCACGGAAGGCCGGCTTTTCAAACCATTGGCGTTGACCAAAACCTATTCCATGGGCTTTGCCGCCGTGCTGGCCATTACCTTGACCCCGGCGCTGGCGGTATTATTGATTCGCGGCAGAATACGCAGCGATACCAGCCTGCTCAACCGGACGCTGGTTGCCTGGTATACGCCGGTAGTCCGCTTTGCGCTACGTTTTCGCGGCTGGGTCATCGGGATTTCGGTGGTATCCCTGCTGGTTTCCGTGCCGGTTTTTTTCAAACTGGGCAATGAGTTCATGCCGCCGCTCAACGAAGGCAGTATTTTGTATATGCCCACCGCGTTGCCGGGTATGTCCATCACCGAAGCGGGAAAGGTATTGCAATCCATGGACCGGCAACTTAAGACCTTTCCGGAAGTGGAGCGGGTGTTCGGCAAGATTGGCCGTTCCACCAGCCCGACCGATCCTGCGCCCTTGTCGATGGTGGAAACCGTCATTACCTTGAAACCGATGGATCAGTGGCGCAAGGGCATGACCTGGGACGGGCTGATTGCCGAAATGGACGAAACAATGCGCTATCCCGGTATGCCCAATATCTGGTGGATGCCCATCCAGACCCGTACCGAGATGCTGGCAACCGGCATTCGCGCCGGTCTCGGCATTAAGGTTTTCGGCGATGACCTGGCGACGATCGAATCTGCCGCCGTGCGCATCGAGCACGCACTTCAGGATGACGAACGCACCCGACCCTTTACCCGTAGCGCCTTTGCCGAACGGCTGACCGGCGGTTACTATCTCGATTTCACGATAGACAGGGACAAAATCGCCCGCTATGGCTTGACCGTCGATGCTGTGGAAGACGTTATTAGTACCGCCATCGGCGGACTGACGGTGTCTCAAACCATCGAGGGACGTGCACGCTATGGCATCAACCTGCGCTATGCCCGCGACTTTCGCGACAACCCTGAAGCCTTGAACCGGGTGTTGGTGCCGACACCCGACGGCGCGCAAATCCCCCTCAGCCAGCTGGCCCGGCTTGAATTTGTCACAGGTCCCCCCATGCTGCGCAATGAGGGCGGTTTTATGGTTTCCTTTGTGCTGGTGGATGTCAAGGGCATCGGCATCGCCGATTATGTAGATCTGGCGCGCCAGGTGGTCCATGAAAAGGCGGCTATCCCGCAAGGCGTCAGGGTAGAGTGGGCCGGGCAGTTCAAGTACTTTGAGCGGGCCAGGGCCAAACTCAAGGTGCTGGTGCCTTTAACCCTGGTGATTGTGTTTTTGATGCTGTTCCTTAATCACGGCTCGATCGGCGAAACCTTGATTATTCTGCTGGCCATTCCGTTTTCGCTGATCGGCGCCGTGTGGCTTTTGTACTTACTTGAATACAATCTGAGCATTGCGGTCTGGGTGGGCATGATTGCGCTGGCCGGTCTCGCCGCCGAGATGGGAGTGCTGATGCTGCTCTATCTGGACTTAAGCTGCCGCCAACGCAGCGCGGAAAACCGCTTGCAGTCCCGGCAGGATCTCACCGAAGCGATTGTTGAAGGCGCTGCGCGTCGCATACGCCCGAAGCTGATGACCGGCATGACCACACTGATAGGCCTGACCCCTATCCTGTGGAATACAGGAACCGGCGCGGATGTGATGAAGCGGATCGCCGCACCGATGGTGGGTGGAATCATCTCCGCGTTGCTTATGGTGCTTATCGTTTTTCCGGCGGTTTATTCTTATTGGAAGGGCTGGCGGCTTAAGTAAATGAGCAAATGTTAATAAACTTTTGCGACGATAGCAGGCAGAGAAGCCAGGGTGGTGATCTCTCCGTCGGACGGCGAGGGGATGTGTTCGGGAGCCTGTCCAAAGCGGTTGCACCAGACCACGCGAAATCCGAAAGCCTTGGCTGCATGGGCATCCCAGGCATTCGACGAGACGAAGCAAATTTGATTCGCTTTCACACCAAATCGATCGGTGGCGAGTCGATAGACGTTTGGGTGAGGCTTGTAGATCCCCACTTCCTCGGCCGACAGCACCGCATCAAGAAGACCGGCAATTCCGGCATTTTCGATCGCAGTCTTAAGCATCTTTGGTTCTCCGTTGGAAAGTACGGCAAGCTTCATGCCGTGAGCCTTCAGCTGTGTCAGCGTATCTTTTACCTCAGGGTATGCACAGAGCTTCAGGTAAAGCGACATCAAGCGGTCGCGTAATGCCGGGTCTTCGATCTTGAGGCTGGTCATGGCGAAATCGAGGGCATCTCCGGTTACTTGCCAGAAGTCCGCATGCTTTCCCATCAGGCTGCGCAGCCAGGTGTATTGAAGCTGCTTGGTACGCCAAAGGTCGGACAGCGCCAGCCACTGGTCTCCGAGTGCGCTCTTTTCCTGAGCGGCAGCGCTGGTAAAGTCAAATAGCGTCCCGTATGCGTCGAACACGCATGCGGTAATGCCGCTTAAACGCAGTGAGGTCACTTGTTTTTCTTTAAGGCAAGTAGATAACGCCTTTTTGTTAGCACGCGGAATTAATTGTTCCGAATTGGTTGGCGAAAAGTCAGCATGACATCTTCATCTCTCAGCAGAAACAGGGCCACGCAAGCCGCCAGCATCGGCCAGGCGGCAAAGAACAAAAGATGCGGCCCCTCAAATGGTGACAGATATTGCTTAAAAGAGGACAGCGTAGACACGGCATGGATAACCAGCACAAAGCCGTAGCTGAATTTTTTATACAAACCTGCCAGGAATGCGGCCAATATAACCAGTTCGACGACTGCCAATATAATAAGCATCACTGACCCTTCCAGACCGGTTATAAAATAGAATTTTTCATAGATCTTGCCGGCATGCGCAGGGTTGATGAATTTATCGATAGTCCACATAAACATCACTAAAAATACGCTGATTCTTAAACCGAATAAGGCGATGGGTAATGATTTATTTTGGTTGGTCATGAGTGTTCCTTGATGGGGGTAGCAATCAGGGGAGCTCCGTTAAGTTAAGGAAAAACTCGTCGTTCCGGCAGGGATTTCCGGTATCCAGAGGCCAAAGGATGGCAAACTCCAAAAACATCCCTGTGTACTGAATACCGGCCAACCCTCGCTTGCCGGTATGACGGTTTAACTTAATGGCATGGCTAGTCAGGTTATGCAGTGCATATCCTGACTGGCATCATTTTGTGTCTAATTGTTGGGCTAATTCTCTCAATAAAGCCACGTAGATTTGATGGCAAAACTCTGCTGCGTCTTCGCTGGCAGAATCCCAGGTTGAACCCCATTCGACAAACGTCGAATTATTCAAGGTAACCGGGATCAGATGCAGGTTGCCAATGTAATGACTGACTTCAGCGGATGAGACCGGAGAGGGGCCTTCGTCAATTGAATATCTGACTCTGTGCTCCTGGTCGTTACACCCTAATAGCGTTTCATGAAAGGCATCGTTCAAAATTCTTTTGGCGCCGGCCTCGGTACCCGATTTCTCGCCAACAGCCTCGCATTTTTCAATGACACTGGCAGCCCATGACATATCATGAAAATTTTTGATGGTGTCCCATACTTTATCGACAGGGGCATTAACAACTATGGATTGATAGCAATGTGGCATGATGCGTTCCTTGTGTAATGGAGAAAATGAATGATTATTGAATCTTAATTCAAAAACGATTAAAGCATAGCTTTTATTGAATGAATGTTCAATAATTAGTTTTATATTTTTTTAACGAATGCATGAGATGGCCAGACCCATAGAATTTGATCGTGAAGAGGTACTCCAGAAAGCAATCGGAGTTTTTTGGCAAAAAGGCTACAGTGCGGCATCAATCAAGCATTTTGTCGAAGCGACACATAGTTTATTTTACGGATTTAAGTGACAAAAATTTACCGTTTTTGAGCATTAATTAGTGTCATTTTCAGAATACAACTGCACGGAATATCTGAAGCTGATTGCACTATTAAGATGTCTTTAGTTAGCCGTATCAGGATAGGGCGGCAATATACTTACGAGAAATGATTACGAGCAGGTCATTTCGATCCATTGCTCGTTCCAGACTCCGGCCGATGCCTATATTGTAGCGATAGATCGAACTCAATTTTGTCAGGAACATCGCCAAAGCAATTTTTGATTTTGCAAGCTCAACTGAACTTCAAAATCTCACACAGGTGCTTTTTGAAGACATGCACAGGACTTGTCATAACCTAACCTTAATGATATATTTAGCTAAAGGAAATAATTTGTTTTTTTCTAAATAGCTAGAGCCATTTACTTTTCTCGTAGCACGGAATATTTAATGAACTTTTTTAACAAGAGGCTTGTTCATGAGGTTAAAATTTTTTTGCTTTCATTGCACTGAAAAAAGCCGTCTGCCGAATTTACTTCGTATTCATCGCATGGCTATTCAATTGGGCATATACCGCCGTTCTTTCAGAGTCGCCTTTATAGTCGGAACCGTGCTGAACTTGATTCATCAGCCGCAAGCCTTGCTCGGTTCCCTCTTTTTGGATTTTCATGGCGATGAACACCTCAATATTACCAAGACACTGCTGACTTATGCGGTTCCTTTTCTTGTAGCAACCTATGGCGCATTAACAGCGATTAACCCAAGGCTGATCGACTCGCAAAACAAGCCATCCGCTTGAAGATAAGATGTTTCCAATAGCCTCTCGAAGCACCAAACCTTAATCCGATACAGGAGCGCAACATGTCCATACCTACCGAATCCATTGGCAGTATTCCTCGTCCTCCGCAATTGCTAGATGCACTCAGGGAATTCCGGGCGGGACATCTATCTCGGGAACGGCTCGACGCCTGCTACGACGAAGCCATACGCGACACTATCCAACGTTTCGAGGCCACGGGTTCGCCGGTAATCTCCGATGGAGAACAGACCAAGTCAAGTTTCGCCACCTACCCGTTACAGGGCCTGAGCAATATCGTTCAGGATGGTGTCGTCATCACCTTTGCTGACGGTCATACCCGCCAGATGCCTAAGCTTAGCGCAGGGCCGTTTCAATACGGTATTCATGCGGGCGCTTACGTTCAGGCTGCTAAACGCTACACCACGCGGCCATTGAAGCAGGCTGTGATTTCAGCTTTCGCGCTAAGTCTGATTTATCCGCAAGAGGGCATCGCCGGATACTCGCGGGAAACTTTTCTGGATGACTTGGTGATGGAAACCGTGGCGGATATTCGCGGGTGTTTGGAGCAAGGCGCTCACCATGTGCAGATTGATTTCACCGAAAGACGCTTGTCGGTCAAGCTCGACCCGTCCAAGCAACTGCTCCGGCAGTTTATCGACCTGAACAACCGAGTATTGGAGCATTTCACCCCGGAACAGCGCCAGCACATCGGCGTGCATACTTGTCCAGGCGGCGACCACGATTCCACCCACAGCGCCGAGGTAGATTACGCCGATCTTCTACCGAGCCTGTTCCAGCTCAAGGCAGGCAATATCTATATGCAGATGGCCAGCGAAAAGAATCCTGAGCATGTGTTGGCCATTATCAAGGAACATATCCGCCCCAACCAACGGGTCTTTGTCGGCGTTATCGATGTGCTGAATCCCGAAGTGGAAGAACCGGAATTGGTGCGGGATCGTATCTTGCGCGCCGCCGAATACATCCCCGTGGGGCAGCTCGGCAGCACCGACGACTGCGGCTTCTCGCCTTTCGAAGACGACACGTCGACCGGGCGGGATACCGCCTTTGCCAAGATCAGAGCCCGAGTCATCGGTACGGAACTTGCCGCCAAGGCGTTGAATTGCTAACTACCGGGCGAATGACTGCACGAACAAGATTTAGCGGTAATGCTTAGGAGAAAAAATGGCGGCAAAAGTTATTGATGGCAAGGCCCTTGCGGCAACTGTAAGACAGGAGTTCAAACGCCGAACAGATAGCCTGATTGAAGCTGGTTTACGGCCAGGGTTGGCGGTTATTCTGGTCGGTGACAACCCCGCTTCACGAGCTTATGTACGCAATAAGACCAAGGCTTGTGCGGATGTCGGCATTTATTCGCTGCTCAGCGAATTCACCGTCAATACACCGCAGGATGATATTTTGAGGCACATTCATCAGCTAAATGCCGATCCGGCTATCCACGGCATCCTTGTGCAGTTACCGTTACCGCCCCATTTCGATTTAAGACTGATCCTCGATGCCATAGCCCAGGAAAAAGATGTCGACGGATTTCATCTTTACAATGTTGGCGGCTTAATTTCAGGTAACACTGTTTTCCCGCCTTGCACCCCTTACGGTGTGCAGCGCTTGCTTGAGTCGGAAAATATTGATGTGGCGGGGCAGAACGTGGTCGTGGTCGGCGCCAGTAATATCGTCGGCAAACCGATGGCTCTCATGTTGTTGCAACGTGACGCAACGGTCTGCATCTGTCATGCTAAAACACGCGACTTGGCTCAATTCACAGTGCTCGCCGACATTTTAATAGTCGCGGCGGGTAAGCCTAATCTGATTCTGCCGGAAATGGTCAAGACCAGCGCAGTAGTGATTGACGTAGGTATTAATCGACTACCCGACGGCAGGCTGATCGGCGATGTCGATTTTGAAGGGGTGCGGCAAAAAGCATCCTACATCACGCCCGTTCCCGGCGGCGTCGGCCCGATGACGGTAACCATGCTGCTGGGTAACACGGTGGAATCAGCTGAGCGTTTCGCGGCGCTTCGGCATTAATCGCCAAAATTATTTTTCTTTCCCTCGGCGGTGAACAAGATCAGCGGAAGACCACGGTCTTTTCACCGTTGATGAAAATACGATGCTCAACATGTGCGCAAACTGCCCGCGACAACGCCGCACATTCCGAGTCGCGTCCGGCGGCGACCATTCTATCGGGTGTGTAGGTGTGATCGACGCGTTCAACGACCTGTTCGATGATGGGGCCCTCGTCAAGATCGGCAGTCACGTAATGGGCGGTAGCGCCAATCAGTTTGACGCCTCGATTATGCGCCTGATGATAGGGCTTGGCACCCTTGAAACCGGGCAGGAAAGAATGGTGAATATTAATCGCACGACCTTGCAGATAGTGACACAGATCGTCTGACAAAACCTGCATATAGCGGGCCAGGACAACCAGATCGCTTTTTGACTCGTCGATTATCCTTTTTAGTTGGGTTTCCTGAGTGGACTTTGTTTCTGCTGTAATTGGCAGGTAATGATAGGGAATATTGTGCCATTCAACCAGCTTACGAAGGTCCGGGTGATTGGAAACCACTGCGGTCACATCCATTTTTAATTCGCCGATGCTGTGGCGGTAGAGCAGGTCATTCAAACAGTGATCGAATTTCGACACCATGATAAGCACGCGTGTACGCGACTGATCATCATGTATTGCCCATTCCATGCCTTCTTCGCTTGCCGGCTTGATGAATTCAAGGCGCAGAGCGTCGAGAGAAGGCGAGAGTTCAGTATCGCGTGAGAAGGTGCAGCGGATGAAAAAACGGTTCGACAAAATGTCATCGAACTGCTGCATATCGGTGATGTAGCAGTGCCGTCTGGCAAGAAATCCGGATATTTTGGCGGTTGTTCCAACAATCCCAGGGCAGCATGCAGTCAGGACGTATTGACGCTTCGATTCGGTTGGTGTCGTCACTGTAAAATTTCTCCAAATACGCTCAATAAAAGATGGCGTTGCTTGATTTATTTCGGGCAACTCCCCGATAAGCTGCGAGACAAGCCACCAGGGAGTTGCTATACATTTTCGATTTTGAAAGCCTGTTTCCTGAAAATTTTCCGTCGAGGATGGCTAGGCCTAGAAACTAAGGCTTGTCTACCAAATCCAGAAATTTTTCAAACTCCCCCTCATGCATGTGATGGGATTCTTCAACACGCGGATAGGCTCCTGACTGGACGGCTTCATAATACGCGGTATAAGCATCCTTCATGTTTTGCCAAACATTACCGAATGGAACCCGCTTGGGTGGCGTGGGAAAAACGGAGCAACCGATGATGTCTGACGAAACATGAAAAATCCCATGCGCATAAGGGCCGGAACCTAAGCTGGCAACCGGAACGGACAGGTTTTCGTAGCACCATTTGGTGAGTTCTTCCGAAGCATGTTCGAGTAATACGGTGCTAATACCGGCATCGATACAGCTCCTAATGAGTTTGACAATATCGGCAGAATCTTTTGCCGTCCGCCCTCTGGGTAGATAACTGCCTACTTGCGACCAACGTTCGCCTTGGACGCCGAAATGCCCAATGACCGGAATCCCGGCGGCGACAATCGCTTCCACCATTTTTACGGTTTTATGGTGCGGCTCAATATGCACGCCATCAGCGCCGCGACGCTGGATTTCCGATGCGTTGCGGACGGCATCGGATTTGGAAACACAAGCCGTGGTGTTGGGCATATTGCAGCAAATGAACGGTGTGCTGGCCCCCCGAAGCACGGCTTCCAGAAAATAGAGCTGCTCCTGAAATTCCACGGTGTTCATGCTCTTGTGCCCGAACAAAGCCATTGGCCCAGGACTGCCGACGCATAACAGATCCATGCCCAATTCCTCTCCCATCATGGCGCTCGGTGTGTCATGGCACTCCATTCCAATGATTTTTTCGCCTCTGGCAATTTTTTCGCCCAGCGTCTTGATGGTGATTTTTTTTCGTTTCGGCTTCATATCGATAGTCCTCTGCATAGTTATAAATATTGGAATTGCGTTCTTGGACGCGTCATAATAATATAACGTTAACGTAAGATTTTGCAAGCAATCATCGATCCCATCGCTATGAAGTTTAAAAAACACCATCCACTCAATAAGAGAGATAACTATGACCAACAATGATGCACTTATCTACGCCGCCGATGATTCCGATAGAATCTTTGACAAGACAACCCTCCAATCACTGTTATCCAGTTTCAGTATCGAGATCACAGTTAAGGAAGCTGCAAAGATTGACGACTTTAGCAATCACCTACCCATAGGTACTGAGGTTTATATCGTTGCAACCCCAAGCACCAAGCCTAATGATGTCGTCGATCTCGCCAAGCGCATACGGGGTGAGGGAATGATTCCGGTTCCTCACATCGCAGCTCGTGCCATTCCGAGCGTTGAAATTCTCGACCGGTGGGTCCGTAGATTGAGCGTGGAGGCAAATGTCACTGCGGCACTGATTATCGCGGGCGGGAATTACGACAGGCCGGTGGGGACTTTGACTTCATCCATGGAGCTGGTTAAGAGCGGCGTTATGGAAGGCAATGGGATCGAAGATTTACGTTTTGCCGGACATCCTGAAGGGCATCCCGTCATCAGTCATCACGAACTCATGGAGGTGTTGCTGGAAAAACAGACTTACGGGGAACAAAAACATCTTACGACCTCTCTGGTCACGCAGTTTTTCTTCGATTTTACTGCTATGGCTGAATGGGAAAGACAGTTGCTACGATGCGGCGTTCACATGCCGGTTCGGATAGGATTTCATGGCGTTGCCAGCCTGGCGAGTCTGATTCGACAAGCTCGTTATTGCGGGGTCGGCGCTTCTATCGAGGTTTTGGCAAAACAGCCTGCGAAAATGCTCAAGATAGCGGCTTCGACAACCCCAGATCGACTTGTCCGTTCCTTGGCAAGACATTCCGTAGAATTTAAGCAGTCTCTTTTCGCCGGTTGCCATTTTTTCCCATTAGGCAACTTTGAGAAGACTGCGGAATGGGTATCTGCGATAGTACGCGGCGATTTAGAGCTTCACGACAATGAGTAATCCGGTTTGTCGTTTTGAGGTTCGATTCTAGTGGCATGGTCCAACACATAATCTGCTTTTTCATTTATCAATGATTTGAAAAAGCAGAGTCAATGCCGTCATGGACAGTTTGGATCCCAAATAAGGCGGACGATATTGGTCAAATCGACGTTCTTGTTGATCGGGCAATTCGGGCAATCCTTGCGATTGGGACGATTTTGGCAATTTTCGCATTGGCGGATCAACATGTCCGCCCGCTCCAGATCACGATCCAGTTCTTCCAGATCGTTCAGCAGACCGCGAACTCTTTTGCGCAAATCGTCCAGCAGCGGCTGCATAGCGGCTGAGGCTTCTTTGCCCGTTCCACATTGCTCCCGCGTCTGGGCAAGCTTCTGCACCGATTCCAGTTCGATTCCAACACGCCCAAGCTGCAAAGCGATAGCCATGCGTTTCAAGTCTTTCTTGGCATAGAGCCGGGTGCCGCCCTCAGTACGGTCGGGGGCGATCAGACCAAGCTCCTCGTACAGACGAATGGTTCTCGGTGTAGTACCCAGTTCTTCGGCCAATTCACCGATTTTTAGAACGTCACGTTGGTGTTTCGGGGGAAGACGCATAATTTTTTTACAAAATATAAGGCAAATGTAATAGGGTGAGTTTGGTTAGTGTCTGTAATGGTATCAAGAGAAGACCTCTTTTTTGTACCTATCCTGACACAAAGGAAGGCTACAGTCTATCTGGCAAAGCCTCTCCCAATACAAAACGAATCTGGTAGATGCTTTGCTTGATATACCCGAAATACGTGGACGATATTACAATGATGCCACCGTATCTGCCGTTGGCCAGCCGCTGTCAGTAAAGGAAGTCTTTTAACCACTGGATAAGAGTTTCACGCCATCTGGACGCAGTTTCCCCTTGGGTGAAATATGCCGATACAACGTCTGCCGGGTAATCCCCAGTTCTTTACAGACGTATCGTTTTCACGCAGGGCCTTAAGACAAGCCGCCAGGCCTGACGATCATCCCGTTTGCCGGATGCCTGATCTTCATAGATGTGTCGGGGATCGACGCCCGCCTCTAACAGCGCATCGCGTTGCAAGCCGCAGGCCTGAGAACCATCTGCTTTCGATAACCGCATATAACCAATTAACATAGTGCTCCTATCATTTATATGACCGTTTAAGTTACTTATGATTATGCGTCGACATATGCCACAGCTAGAACTTAACGGTGGGCTATACCGTTTCGTGTGTCGATTTCATGAAGAGGAAAGTGCATTAACCTTAAAATCAGTTGGTGATGTACAAGTGTCTGTAGGACAGACGGCTAAATTTCTTCAATTAATGACCTATCAGGTGAGCACGCTCACAGTCTCAGGTGTTTTTATTTCAAGCGATTTTTAGGAAAACATAGCTGCGGAGAATTTGACATTGTCCGCAGCCGCTTAGGAACATGCATAAATTAATTTAAGCAATTACCATGAAGGACATGAAGGAGATGAAGACTAAATCCTTCATGTCCTTCATGGTTTAAAAATAAAACTTGCTCAAGTTATTTCATGCACGTTCCTTAGCGTTTTTTAACTAAAACTCTTCCCATTCATCATTGGAAGATTGTGGGATTGATTTAGGTTTGACTGCTGCCGGGGTTTTAGCCGCTACCGCTCTAGCCAGTATCGTTTCTTTTTGCTGCCGCATTGCTCAAAAAGAACTGGCTTGAGACATACTTCCAGACGCATTGCGAGAGTAACCCTCCATTTTAAATTGCGCCACCGTGTTTGATAGGTTTTGTGTCTGTTCTTCCAGCGATTCCGCTGCGGCGGCGGCTTGTTCCACCAAGGCGGCATTTTGCTGGGTCACTTCGTCCATTTGGGCGATAGCTTGATTGACCTGCTCAATGCCGGACGTTTGTTCTGCCGAGGCGGCGCTGATTTCAGTCATCATGGCGGTAACGCCGCGAACGGAATTGACGATCTCTTCCATGGTTAGCCCGGCTTGTGTGACCAATTTAGTGCCGCCGGAGACTTTAACGACCGAATCGTCAATCAGGTGTTTGATTTCTCCGGCAGCCGTAGCGGCGCGTTGCGCGAGGTTACGTACTTCTACGGCCACCACGGCAAAGCCCCGGCCTTGCTCCCCGGCGCGCGCCGCTTCGACGGCGGCGTTCAGGGCAAGGATGTTGGTTTGGAAAGCAATGTCGTCGATGACCGAAATAATATCGCCGATCTTGCGCGAAGAATCGTTAATATCATTCATTAGTTCTAACCACTTGGTCGACCACCTCGACGCCTTTGCCGGCTATATCGGAGGCGTCAACGGCAAGCTGGTTAGCTTGTTTGGCGTTTGCGGCATTATGCTGCACGGTGGCGGTCAGCTGTTCCATGCTGGCCGCAGTTTCTTCCAGACTGGCGGCCTGCTCCTCGGTACGCTGCGACAAGTCATTATTGCCCGAGGCGATTTCTTTAGCCTCTGTGTTAATGTTGTCAGTGGCTTCTTTGATTTGATTGATAATCTCCTTGAGCTTTTCCACCGTGGTATTAGCATCGTCCTTGAGTTGTCCGAAACTGCTGATATAGTCATTGCTGATGGTTTGGGTCAGGTCGTTACGGGACAATGCGCCCAGTACGCGCACCACATCATTGATGCCGCTTTCGGTAATTTCCATCAGTCCGTTAAGCCCTTCTCCCAGTTGTTTAAAGAAATCTTCTTTGTCCTGCATTTCAATACGCCGGGTGAAATCCCCCATGACTGCACCATGCACAATGGCTGCCACTTCCTGCTCTACCGCGACTTCAATGGTGCGATCCCGCCATTCGGCCACCGCTCCCAGACGTTGGCCCTGTTCATTGATGACCGGGTTGGCGGTCACCACCATGGATCGACCGCCGAGATTCATTTTGACAGTATAAGCATCGTCAAAGGTGGACAGAAGTTGTGCCTGGTGCGCAGGGTTTGTGTGGAAATCACCAATATTGGTGCCGACCAGATTGGCGGTGGAGAATTTAGGCAGCTGTTTTCGGATATCCGCTTCGGCCTTGCCGAGAATATCGACCACTGCTTTGTTGACGTAAATGATGTTGCACGCATTGTCTGCAATCATCACGCCGGTGCTGACGTTATCCAGGCCGATTTTGATGCGTAAATTCTCATCGGCAATACGTTTATCTTCCGCTATGTCGAAACCGAGTTTGGTCTGCATTGTTTTAAGCGCTTCCAATACCTTGCCGATTTCGTCCCGGCGTTCAATGTCTATGGTGTTGTTATAGTTGCCTTGGGCTATGCGGCCGAAGTGGCTGATAACGGAGTCAAGCGGACGCACAATAACGCGAAGCAGGGTAAAGCCCAGCCATAGGGCAAACGTAATACCTGTCGCGATTAAGCCGATGGCGATGTTGCGGGTTAGGTCATATCTGGACTGCGCCAATTCAAATTCCTGCTTGGCGCCATCCAGCTGCATTTGCAGGAGACTCTCAATGCCCTCATCCACCGATTCGTAGAGCGGTTGGATCTCTTCCACAATGATGCTCTTTGCCAGAACCATATTATTGCCACGCAAAGCCGCGACGGCTGGTTTCAGACCTTCCACGATATAGTGTTTTCTATTTTCGGCGAATTTGCCGGCCAGCGCTTTTTCTTTCGAGGTGAGCGTAGAAGTCATGTACGAGTCCCATATCTTGGTAACGTCAGCGATAGTTTGTTCCAATTCGACTGTAGTGTTATGAATCACCTCGGGGGTTGGCGTGACTAGGATAGCGGTAATGCGCATCCGTTGAAGCAGCAGCCGTTTCTGGATGTAGGCAATCTGCTTCATCGGAAGCGTGCGATTTTCATGCACAGTGCGAAGACTATCATTGAGCCTTGCTCATGCCCTGCAAGCCCAGGCCGCCGATGATCATCATCAATACGCTCAACAGACCGATAACATTGATTAGCCGACTTTTGATTGTGAGACGCTTGGAGGGATTAAATTTTGCCAAAAAAATCGATTTGACGATTTTTCCGTCCTGGATTTTCAGATTACCGGGATTGTCTTTTTGGAACAGCCGGTAGGCGGCATCTGCCGCATTGATTTGTTCGCGACTGGGTTTGCTGCGCATTGACATGTAACCGGCCAGCTGAGCATTTTCATAATAGGGGGTGACATTGGCTAACACCCAGTAAAAGTCGCCGTTTTTGCAGCGATTCTTTACCATGCCGGTCCAAGGGCGATTCTCTTTCAATGTCTTCCACATATCTGCAAACGCTTCCGGCGGCATGTCAGGATGTCGCACTATATTGTGCGAGGCGCCGATCAGCTCTTCTCTGGTGAATCCGCTAACGCGAAGAAAGTCCTCGTTGATATAGGTAATCATCCCTTTTAAATCAGTCTTGGATACTATGGAATCACTCTCTTTAAGCGAGTATTCGACGTTAGTAACCGACATATTGATTTTCATAAACGGTCTCTTATTATTTTTGTTTAGAAGCGGGGTAAGTTATTAATGTAAAACAGCGTGGAATTGATCAGGGAATCAAAACAGCCGTGCGACAAGCGGTATCCTTACAACCAGCAATTACACTATAAATTTTTTACTAAAGTTTCGGAGTTCGTTTTTACCTGCATAGCAGTTGCCCCGTTGATTTCCAAAGCCCTGAGCCTTAGCGTCTTGTGTCAACTTGGAAGGCTTGCAAAAACTAGTATTCTAGGTGGGCATCCATAACCGGCAATCGCATCACCCAAAATACGTGTCAAGTCCGTCAAAGCGCCGGTAATCACTGCGCGCTTAACCTGCCATAGTTTACTTACAAAATTGATGTCCATGCAGTTGCTGCCATTGCCTGCCGCATCCCACCGGCTATACTATGATTTCTTTTTCGCTAAGTGTTGATTGCACTTATGAGATGAATTTAAGAAACAATTAAAGAATAGCTTTTATTGAACGTGTGTTCAATAATTAGTTTTGGAAATTTTTTAGGAATGCTTGAAATGGCCAGACCCATAGAATTTGATCGTGAAGAGGTGCTCCAGAAAGCCATCGGAGTTTTTTGGCAAAAAGGCTACAGTGCGACATCTATCAAAAACCTAGTCGAGGCCACAGGACTACAGCCGGGCAGTATTTACGCGGCATTTGGCGATAAACGCGGGCTTTTTTTAGCGGCCATTGATGGATATTTTGAAAATATGAAACGTATGATCTTCAGTACGCTACATACCAACCAAGCCGCCATAGTCCGCATCGAAACCTTTTTTAACCGGCTGGTCAGCGACTCGGTTACGGATGAACATCGCAAAGGCTGCTTTTTGGTCAATACCCTGCTCGAAATTCCGGTTCATGATCAGGAAATCAATTCCCGATTACAAGCGATGTTTGGCTTGGTGGAAAATGAATTTAGGGGTGTTTTAAAAGAACACATAGCCTCCGGCGAGTTTGATAGTAAACAAAGCCCTGAAGCATTAGCCCGATTTCTTGTTGCGGGAATATACGGGCTGCGTGTGTTTAATAAAACCCAACCCGATATTTCAGCCTTGAAATCAATAGTGGATAATTTGCTTTCTGTGTTGCGGGGAAGGTCTTGCAATAATAGAGCCTGACATTTCCAGAAAATATGCGATTACGCCGGGGCCGCGCGGGTAAACGATGAAGAGACGTTTAGCTAGTCAGCCCTGAAAAAAGCCGTCTCAACAATGATTACCGATTCCAGGGCCTTGATCTCAAACGGGTACAAGCCCTTAAGCGGAACTCGTTTCAGTGAATAGCATTTTCCTGATCCAAAACAGCCGAAGCAGGGCCGGTTTCCTACAGCTGTATCGAATCGCGGACTGCCTGGGTAGTTAAGGCATCAAGCGCCTCCTGATCAATAGTGCCAGCTGCAAAAGCGGCTATTCCGTCAAGCAATTCCCTGGGTCTGGGAATGCTGCCAATCTGTTCGGTAGGGATGGCCATTGCGTATGCATTCGCTTAAAGGTAATTCCATCACGATGCACACGGTTTGCCGATAATGACCATTGTAATGCCACCGAGAATTGCCGTGGCGGCGATTAAAAGGCGTAAGGTAACGGGTTCGCCGAGGAAAACAAGTCCGCCCACGGCCGCGATGACCGGCACACTTAGTTGTACGGTGGCCGCACGGGTGGCGTTTAATCCGCGCAAGGCTGTATACCAAATGGCATAGCCAACGCCCGAAGCCAATGCTCCGGACGCTATCGCGGCTCCAATACCGGAACCATCAAGAGAGACCCGGGGAAGCAGCATCAGGCTCAGTCCGGCAGTGAAAAATACCGCACGGCAGAAATTCCCCGTCGTCGCCATAAGAGGATCTCCCGCGTTTTTGCCGCATAAGGAATAAATGCCCCAGGCAACGCCGGCGCCAAGCATCAAGAGTGAACCCGGCAGGGGCGGCGCCGAGAGCCCCGGCGACAAAAAGCTGACGAGTCCGCCACACGCACAGACAAAACCTGCGGTCTGCCGCCTGCGTAGACGTTCTCCAGTCCATAATCCGTAGCCGACCATCGTTGCCTGTACTGCCCCAAAGAGCAGTAATGCGCCTGTCGCAGCCGGTAGACTGATATAGGCAAATGAAAAGCCGGCAGCATAAGCGAACAGGGCGAGCGCAGAGAGCCAACTGCCTGCGGTGTCGTGTGTGTCGCCACGTATTCGCACGATCAGCCAAAGCGCAACGGCACCGGAAATGAGTCGAATTGACGTGAAGCTGGCCGCGTCGATGCCGGTGTGTTTCAGTGCTAACCGGCAGAGCAACGAATTTCCCGCGAAAGCCATCATGGCCAGCAAAGTCAGGACGATGATCCGAGTGCGTGACATCAAGTGAATTCCGATCCGGTCACACACGCGTTATTATTTTGCAGTGATGCCGTTTACATCCCAGTCATAGTTAATGCTCTCCTTGAACGGTAACTGGGGTAAATCGGATCGGTAACGGCGAATGAACGCCTCAACACCGCCTACAGGCTTAAAATCCTTCCCGAACCAGTCAAAAATCCTGGAAATTTGGATGCTTTCATCGCCAATTCTAAGCCCTTTATCGGCATTGGACAGAAACTGTTGTATCTGTTCATCCAGTTGGGCGTTCAAATTTGATGCCGTATAAGGTGTATTGCGCAGATCAGGGCAGCTTACCGAGGCGCAGACGATGGCGAAATGGATGCGCGGTTCGCCCAGTGGACGCAGGATTTTATTCTCTATGTCATCCAGCGAGACAGTTTCTCCATCAATACTGCCGGCGGACTTGCCCCACACCGGACTGATCAGGCTGCCGACATCCTTGATGCTGTCAAGCGGCCAATGGTCGACAACCATTTTTAACGCCAGGATATTGTAAGCATTGATGTAAAAAGCCAGTTTTTCCTTCTTGTTGCTGAGATTTTTAACCGGGAAACTTGATAATTGCTGGTAGGCGGCTTCCAGTTTGCCGTTTTCTTTCAGTACCTGGTAATCCACCAGGGCCAGTTTGACATCGTTCTTTGTTCCCGGGCTGACGCTTTTTAAAGCTTCAGCATAAGCACTCCAGTCCGGTTCTGCGGCAAAAGTGTTAAAGCTCAGCACCAGCAGGGCTGTGAATAGCATTAAGCGTTTCATTAAAATCATTCGGTATCTCCTAAAAAGTTAGTTATCGCATTTTTAGTCGGTTTGCCAAACGATAACTTACAAATTCTTTATGTCCTGCCTCATTATTTTTCCATGCGTGTTATGTGAGTCGTTGAATAGATCGGTTATTCAATCTCCGTGTAAGGTTTTCTATTGAAAGACGACTCATTAAACAGTTAACTTTTTGCAGACCTTGACCCGGCAACATTTCGAGTAACCATGAATAACAATGCGTAAAACATTCCTCATCAGCAATTTGGCCGCACTGGCGATCATTGCAATGATCGCGCTATTCTGGTCGCCGGTTTTATGGAGTTTGCTGCTGTTAATGCCGGTGCTGATGCTGGGAATTTATGACATGCTGCAAATCCGACATACGCTATGGCGCAATTTCCCGGTCTTCGGCAGAATCCGCTGGCTGCTGGAAGGGATGCGGCCGATGATCCGGCAGTATTTTATCGAAGAGGATACCGATGGCTTGCCTGTCAGCCGGGTATTTCGTTCCGTTGTTTATCAACGCGCAAAAGGCGAGATGGATACCGTCCCTTACGGTACAAAATTCGATGTCTATCGGGTGGGCTACGAATGGATCGGTCATTCCCTGGCGGCAAAAAATCTTGCCGATATCAATAGCGATTTACGCGTTACCATTGGCGGCTGTTCTTGCCGTCAACCTTACAGCGCCAGTTTGCTTAATATCTCGGCATTGAGTTTCGGCGCTTTGAGCAGTCATGCGATTATGGCGTTAAACGGCGGGGCGAAGCTGGGCAACTTCGCCCATAACACCGGCGAAGGCGGCATCAGCCGCTATCATCTTGAGCATGGCGGCGGCAGGGCTTTTAAGAACGGAAGAATTGAATCGCTCGCATATTTTCCGCAGGATCAGCCAGACTGAAATGAAAAGCTATGAAGAAATCTATCCAGGGTTAGCGACAGGCTGCTTGTTAACCGATGCAGTACCGGAAACCTTTGTTAATGATTTGCGGCTTGTCGCCAAAAGTAGGCGCTTCTAGGCGATGCGCAAATGTTTAATGCGACGGATCGTAAAATCGATTAAAGGAACAAGATGAAATCCTGGTTAAAAATCGCTTTGAGCGGGGAGATTCGTAATGGCTCATTAAAGACTGCCGCCTTTGTGGGAACCTTGCTGTTGTTTATTAACTATGGCGATACGTTATTTGAATGCGGTCTGAAGCTGGAAGAGTGGATGAACGGAAATATAACCATGCAAAACCTGATAGGCATTGGCCTGGGTAAAACAGAACTGATAAAAATAGAGTTGACGTATTGGGTGCCGTATTGCGTATCGACCTACACCAGCGTTCAATCTTACAATCGGCATAAAAACTCATAGGCTCAGGGATGAATCTGTTAAGCAAACCCTCATTTATCGAAGCGATCCGGCATTTATCGCAGGACGAGAATCCACAGCACACCCTGATTTATACAGAAATTAATCACGCACTGCAGGTTGCCAGCCTGTTAGGCGGGAACGCAGCGGAAGAACAACTTATTGCCGCAATTCAATCGTTGATTTTCATTAAAGTCAAACAGCTGGCTGATTCATGGATGGGTAAACTGGGCGGTAATCGATTCGGCATCATTGTCAAAATGCCCGTCAAAGAGAGTGTTGAGTTTGCCGAAGAACTTGCCGGCCTGCTTGACCGGCAATGCATCACCATTGCCGAAAATTCCTATTACCCCAAATTAATGATTGGCGTTACTGCATTATCGTCTGATTTAAAACACCGGAAAGGACATTGATTGCCGTCGATGAGGCGCTATATCGGGCAAGAAAATCCGGAAACAGCACGGTTAAGTTAATTGGGCACGACGACCCGGTTTTGCATGAATACTATGATTCGCTCAAGCTGTTACCTGTTTTGAGAGAAGGTCTATTGAATCAGTCCTTTGTGCTTTATGCCCAGCCCATAGTCCCGATTACGCAGGCCGTTACCCAGCAAAAAGCGGAGGTGCTGCTGCGTTATAAAAACAAACAGGGTGAAATTTACCCTCCGCTTTGCTTCCTGAAAACCGCAGGTTTATTTCATATCAGCCGGGAAGTCGATCTTTATGTGGTGCATCAGTTCTGCCGGTTTATTGAACGGCAAAAACAGCAAAACGTGGTTTATTCGCTGAATATTTCAGGCAGCACCATTCGCTACCCGCCTTTTTTCGATATTGTGGCAAAAGAATTCAGGCGTTTTGGGGTCAATCCCCGACAGGTCTGTTTTGAAATCACCGAAACGGTGGCCGATCAAGACTATCAACAGGCCATCAAGCTGATGCGTTTATTGAAAGAGCAACTGGGTTGTCAGTTATCACTCGATGATATCGGTGTCGGCTCCAGTAATTTAGCGAATCTGCCAAAATTTAATGTGGATTTTATGAAAATTGACGGTTCGTTTATTACTAATCTGCTGGATGAACCTTATTCTGAATTGGTGGTCGATTTTATTGTCTCGGCGGCCAGGCTATATGGTAAGAAAACCATAGCCGAATATGTAGAAAATGCCCTGCAACTGGAAAAATTAAAAGTTCTCGGGGCTGATTTTTCGCAAGGCCACTTTACCGGAAAGCCGAAGCTGCTGTTTGATCCATCACTTAACCCATAATATTCAAAAAATATTTTATCCTGTTGTTCTTTATAGGCGGAGGGCGCTACATCGGTGTCGATTACTGGATAACGCTTCTTCCAGTCGCTCGATAGAAAGATTCCTTACAAAAAAATGCCGTTTTTCTCAATTTACCCCAGATTAGCTGAAATTATTTGCTAATCAGGATCTATAATGAGTAAGAACTCATATATGCCACCATGAGCAGATGTAAAAGGGCATGGAAATTGAAAAATGGACAGGAGCAAAGCCCAAAATAAATTGTCGGCAAATTACACTGCATATTCGTATGCCCGTGTACTTCTTGGACTTCGTCTGCAAAGCCGATTTTTCCATGATTGCTTCATCAGCCGCGCATGGTTCTCCATCAGACGGAAAAGTATCAGTTGCACTCCAGCCGTTACCTTCAGTTCAAATGCATCCAATAACTAACAGTGTGATTGTTGATTGTAAGGATTCCGCTTGTCGTGCGACAAATGAATAATCATTTCATTTATATTAAGGAACCTTTTGTGAATAACGATATGCTTTCATTCAGCTCTTCCTCTTTTTCAGCATTTCCACAGGGAAAATTTCTGCTAACAACCGTTTTATGGGCACCCATCATTAAGGAGAACAAATTATGAATCTTTCACGCGTAGCACTACTGGCTTTTATCGCCGCCCTGATCGCTGCTTTTTTCATTTTCGATCTGCAGAACTACTTGACCCTGGAAACACTGAAGGCTCAGCAAGCATCTATTGAAACTTATCGCAGCAACCACCCCGGCATGGCCGTTGCCATTTATGCGCTGATTTATATCGCGGTAACCGGCCTGTCTCTTCCGGGCGCGGCGATACTGACGCTCGCCGGCGGCGCTGTGTTCGGTTTGCTGTGGGGGACGGTGATTGTATCTTTCGCCTCGTCGATTGGCGCAACATTGGCCTTTTTGGCCGCTCGCTTTCTGTTCCGAGATGCGGTCAAGTCCCGGTTCGGCGAGCGCTTGCAAGCCATTGATGCCGGCGTAGCTAAAGAAGGCGCTCTGTACCTCTTTACCCTGAGATTGGTGCCGGTTTTTCCGTTCTTTGTGATTAATCTGGCGATGGGTTTAACCAATCTAAAAACCCAGACTTTTTATTGGGTCAGTCAGGTGGGCATGCTGGCCGGAACCCTTGTTTATGTGAACGCAGGGACTCAGCTGGGTCAACTGAAGTCTTTGTCGGGGATTCTGTCGCCTGGACTGATCGGTTCTTTTATTTTACTGGGCATTTTTCCGCTGATTGCCAATAAAATCGTTGAAGCCATTAAAGCGAACAAAGTCTATGCAAACTGGCCTAAGCCTGCGCATTTTGACAACAATATCGTCGTGATTGGCGCCGGTTCAGGCGGCCTGGTCACTTCCTACATTGTCGCCGCCGTCAAAGCCAAAGTCACCTTGATTGAAAAACATAAAATGGGCGGCGATTGTCTCAATACCGGCTGTGTGCCATCTAAAGCCCTGATCCGTTCCGCCAAATTGCTGTCCCATATTCAAAGAGCGGGGGATTTCGGCATCAAAAAAGCCGAGGCTGAATTTGATTTTGCCGATGTGATGAACCGGGTGCAAGCGGTTATCAAAACCGTCGAGCCGCACGATTCAGTGCAACGTTATTCAGACCTGGGCGTCAATGTCATCGAAGGTGAGGCTAAAATTCTTTCTCCTTGGGAGGTTCAGGTAACAACAGCCGGTGAAACCCGCACCATTACCACCCGCTCTATTGTTATCGCCGCCGGTTCGCGTCCGTTTGTACCGCCCATTCCCGGCGTAGAAGAGGTCGGCTATTTAACTTCCGATAACATTTGGGCATTGCGCGAACTGCCCAAGCGTCTGGTTGTACTGGGTGGCGGACCTATCGGCTGCGAACTGGCGCAAAGTTTTGCCCGTTTCGGCAGCAAGGTGACCCAAGTGGAAATGCTGCCGCGTTTATTGATCCGGGAAGATAGCGATGTCTCGGAAATAGTCATGGCGAAGTTCCGCCAGGAAGGTATCGATGTGCTGGTTAATCATACCGCCAAACAGTTCATCATCGAAAACGGCGAAAAAATCCTGATTGCCGAGCATCAGGGCCAGGAAGTGCGCATTCCGTTCGACCAGGTGTTATTGTCGATTGGACGGGTTGCCAATACCCAGGGTTACGGACTGGAAGAAGTAGGCGTTGAACTGTCGCCCAAACGCACGATTGCGATTAACGATTTTCAGGAAACCAATTACCCGAACATTTTTGCCGTCGGCGACGTATCCGGCCCGTTCCAGTTCACCCATACCGCCGCCCATCAAGCCTGGTATGCTGCGGTGAATGCGTTATTCGGCAGTTTTAAAAAATTTAAAACCGATTATTCGGTAATTCCGTGGGCTACGTTTATCGAACCCGAGGTCGCCAGGGTCGGTCTGAATGAGCTGGATGCCAAAGAGCAAAACATTGCCTATGAAGTCAGCACTTATCATCTTGACGATCTGGATCGAGCCATTGCCGACGGGGAAGCGCATGGTTTCGTTAAAGTGCTGACGCAACCCGGCAAAGACCGGATTCTCGGCGTGACCATCGTCGGCGAACATGCGGGAGACTTGCTGGCTGAATTCGTACTGGCGATGAAACACAATATCGGTTTGAACAAATTGCTCGGCACCATCCATATTTATCCAACCATGGCCGAGGCGAACAAGTATGTCGCCGGTGTCTGGAAACGCAACCATGCGCCGGAAGGCTTGTTGCGGTGGGTTGGACTTTTCCACGACTGGCGCAGGGGTTAAGCATGAAGAAATTGGGTATAGTTGTAGTGCTTATTGTGCTTATAAGCGCAGTCTGGGGATTTTTGAGGACAAAACCTGATGATACAAGAATCGAAAAACTGGTATTAACCGGCTCCAGCACGATAGCACCGCTTGCTGCGGAAATCGGCAAACGCTTTGAGTCGTTACACAGTAATGTGCGGGTGGATGTGCAGACCGGCGGGTCTTCTCGCGGGGCCAGCGATGCCCGAGCAGGGCTTGCCGATATTGGTATGGCTTCCAGAGCGCTAAAGGATGACGAAAAAGATTTATTGAGTTTTACCGTTGCTTTGGATGGGATCAGCGTCATCTTGAATAAGGCTAATCCTGTTCAATCGCTGAATAAACAGCAAATTATCGATATCTATACCGGAAAAATTCTCAACTGGAAAGCCGTCGGCGGTAACGATGCCCCTATTACCGTGGTCAACAAAGCAGAAGGCCGTTCGACACTGGAACTGTTTCTGCATTATTTCGGTTTAAAAAATACCGATGTCAAGCCGCAAGTGGTCATCGGCGATAATCAGCAAGGCATTAAAACGGTGGTGGGCAATCCGGATGCCATCGGTTACGTTTCTGTGGGAACAGCCGAATTTGAGGCAGGGCAGGGCGCGGCAATTAAATTGCTGCCCCTCGAAGGCATAGCGGCTTCGGTAGAGAATGTGCGCAACCGCAGTTTTCCTCTATCCAGACCGTTAAATCTGGTGACCCGTACCGAGCCGGAGGGACTCGCCAAAGCCTTCATCGAGTTTGCCCGTTCGTCGCAAGTTAATGATCTGATCGAGGCGCAGTACTTTGTCCCTGTCCCGCGCTGACCGGCAACTGGCCACACTGTTACGGGGCTGTGCGCTGCTGGCGGCAGCGATAGTACTGTTGATATTGTTGTTCCTGGTCAAGGAATCCTGGCCGGTGTTGCGGCATGTAGCGTTGATACGTTTTGTTAGCGATGCGTCCTGGCATCCGGTGGACGGTTTGTATAAGCTGACGCCGATGCTGTCGGCTACGTTTTATTCAACGCTAGGTGCAGTGTTGCTGGCGACGCCTCTGGGCGTCGCTTCAGCCTTGTTCAGCCGTTATTATGCGCCGCCATTTCTAGCCGGTTGTTATCGTCGGCTGATCGAATTACTGGCCGGCATTCCTTCGGTTGTTTACGGTTTTTGGGGGTTAATAACGTTAGCGCCGTTAATCGGCAATCTGCACCCGCCCGGTGTCAGTCTGTTGGCCGGCATACTGGTATTGACGCTGATGATTCTGCCGACCGTGGCGTTAACCGCCGATGCCGCACTGGCTGCTGTGCCGATTGCTTATCTGCGAGGGGCAGCCGCCTTAGGGTTATCGCGTTGGGGCTTGATCAGCGGCGTGGCCTTGCCCGCCGCTCGTTCGGGAATAATCGCCGGCATCATGCTGGCGGCAGGCAGGGCTATCGGCGAAACGATGGCGGTGTTAATGGTGGCCGGCAATGTGGTGCAACAACCGCTAGGTCTGTTTGATTCGGTACGCACACTCACCGCGAACATTGCCCTGGAAATGGCTTACGCAACGGGTGACCATCGCGCAGCATTGTTTGTATCGGGTTTGGCCTTAATGTCTACGGTATTGGTTTTAGTCGGTACGGCAGAATTACTGGCCAGAGAACCTCATCATGACTAAAAATACGCTAGCAACAGGGTTAATCTGGCTGGCGTCCATTCTAGTGAGTGGAGTCTTTTTCTGGCTACTATCCGACATCCTTATTCACGGATTGCCTCACCTATCCTGGTCGTTTCTTGCCGATGCGCCTAAAAATGCCGGTCGTTCCGGCGGTATCGCCCCGATTATCGTATCGACACTGTTGATCTTGGCGGTTGCGATGGTAACGGCGGCACCCCTTAGTCTGGCTACGGCTGTGCTATTAAGTGAGTTTACCCGATATGACAGTGTGTTCGGGCGCCTGGTGCGGCGTAGTCTGGATGTGCTGGCAGGTGTCCCATCCATCGTATTCGGGCTGTTCGGTAATGCTTTTTTTTGTATTTATCTGGATCTGGGCTTTTCCATTTTGTCCGGCGGTTTGACCTTAGCTTGCATGGTCTTGCCTATCCTGATCCGTACCGCTGAAGAGGGCTTGCAGGCAACTCCCAATGATTATCGGTTGGCAGCCGCTGCGCTGGGTATGTCACGTAGCGCCGCGCTGGTTCATCTATTGTTGCCAACAGCAACCCCAGCTCTGGTCGCCGGTTTAATGCTGGGTATCGGTCGAGCTGTTGCCGAAACCGCTGCGCTGATTTTTACCAGCGGTTATGTAGATCGTATGCCGGACTCGCTATTTGATTCCGGCAGGGCTTTATCGGTCCATATTTATGACCTGTCCATGAATGTGGCGGGCGGCGATGCCAATGCCTACTCCTCCGCGTTGGTGTTGATCCTGATTTTATTAATCATCAACAGTATCGCCATGAGTCTGGCTAAACATTGGTTACACAGGAGCGATGTTACCGTATGAATTTAATTATAAATCCAAAAAATGAGCCGATCGATAAAACCCATAAGGATGAGGCTTATACCTTGGGGCCTTTGCAGGCTGGTCCTCCGTGCTGCGATCCTGAACCTCTGATTCGGGTTGACAAGCTGTCATTGCATTACGGAAAAAAACCGGCGTTGGAGAATGTTTCACTGGATATCTATAAAGGGTGTATCACCGCGTTGATCGGGCCTTCAGGATGCGGTAAAACCAGTTTCCTGTCAGTGCTTAATCGGATGACCGATATGATTCCGAATTGCCGTGTGTCGGGCAATGTGCATTTTGACAGTAGAGATTTACGTCATCCGGCCCTTGACGTACAAGGATTACGCCGTGATATTGGCATGATTTTTCAAAAGCCGGTACCGTTTCCGCTATCGATCCGGCGTAATATTGAACTGCCGCTACGCGAACACGGCATGAGTAAACAAGCTGATTTGAATGAGGTTATGCAACAAGTTCTACAGGATGTAGGCTTATGGGATGAAGTGAAAGATCGGCTGGAATCCTCGGCGCTGGCTTTGTCCGGAGGGCAGCAACAACGTCTGTGTATCGCCAGGGCATTGGCATTGAAACCGAAAGTATTATTGATGGATGAACCATGCAGTGCCTTAGACCCGATTTCTTCAGGTGTGGTCGAGGATTTGATTCAGCGTTTACGCGGAAAATATACGGTCGTGATCGTGACCCATAATCTGGCCCAAGCCCGACGCATTGCCAATTACGCAGGTTTTTTCTGGATCAAGGATCAGCGAGCCGGATGCCTGATCGAGTTCGGCCAGTGCAAGCAGATTTTTGAAGCCCCGGCGCATGAATTAACAGCGGCTTATGTTAATGGCAGTCGGGGATAATCGAGTAACGAACACCAGTAAATAGCTCTGAATAGCGTTTGCAGAATTATGGGTTTAGCGATTTATTCAGGGTCAATGGGATGATTTTGTAAGGTTTCTACTAATCTTAACGACTAAATCAATATTCTCATACACAGCTACCGACTTTTATTTTAAAACACAAGGGGAAACCTATGACTGTAAGTATCGAAATCAGCGAATCCGTCCGCCATTATTATGGTCAGGTTTTGCAATCCAGTAATGATCTGAAAACCAGTGCCTGTTGCAGTATTGACGCGATGCCAGGTTACTTAAAAGTCTTACTGGCCGGTTTGCACCCGGAAGTGCTGGAGCGCTTTTACGGCTGTGGCTCGCCACTGCCTCCGGTTTTAAAGGGTAAGACTGTGCTGGATTTAGGTTGCGGTTCCGGTCGCGATTGCTATTTGTTGTCGAAACTGGTTGGCCCGGAAGGCAGGGTGATTGGCGTCGATATGACACCGGAGCAGCTGGAAGTGGCTACGCGTCATCGCGATTGGCATGCCGAACGCTTCGGCTATGCCAATGTCGAGTTTTTGCATGGACATATTGAAAATCTTGCTGCTGTCGGTATCGACGATAACAGCATTGACGTAGTCGTTTCCAATTGCGTGATTAACCTGTCGCCGGAAAAACCACGAGTGCTGGCTGAAATATTCCGAGTGCTGAAATCGGGCGGCGAACTCTATTTTTCCGACGTCTTCGCCGATCGCCGCATCCCTGCCGCTTTACGCCAAGACCCTGTTTTACTGGGCGAATGCCTGGGCGGCGCATTATATTGGGAAGACTTCCGGAGAATTATGCACGAGTTGGGATGCCCGGACGTGCGCATCGTCAAACAAAACCCCATCAGTATCGACGACGCAGAAGTCGCCGCTAAAATCGGCATGGTCAAATTTAGCTCGGTCACCGTCAGCGCTTTCAAGCTACCGCTGGAAGACCGTTGTGAGGATTATGGGCAGGTGGCCTACTACCTCGGCACCATCCCCGAACATCCCCATGCCTTCGAACTGGATAACCATCATCACTTCGAGACCGGCCGTCCGCTGCGGGTATGCGGTAATACCGCCGATATGCTGGCTGCCAGCCGCTATGCCGAGCATTTTCAGGTATTGGGTGAAAAATCCCGCCACTTCGGTTTGTTTGATTGCACTCCAGGTGCGCAAGGCGACGCGGCAGAGACCAGCTTGTGCTGCTGATTGGGGCGTATATGTGATGACAGGCACCTTATTCACCGAGCAAACGCTGACTGAACAAAGACCAATATTATTTCGCTACGCGCTGTTGCAATTACGTGATAGCGAGTTGGCCGATGACGCCGTGCAGGAAACGCTGCTGGCGGCTTTGCAAGCGTCATCGGGTTTCGAAGGCAAAGCCGGTTTGCGTACGTGGCTAATCGGTATTCTTAAACACAAAATAGCCGATCACTGGCGGCGTAGCGCGCGAGAAAATCCTGTCCCAGAGTTTACCCAGACTGACGAAGGTGATGATAAAACGGAGCAAGACGATTTTTTCATGAGCACTGGCCACTGGAACGGCGGTCCCAAGGCTTGGGCCGATCCTGAAGCAGCACTGAAACAGCAGGAATTCTGGACGATCTACGAGATATGCCAAAATAATCTGCCGCCGAAAATGGCCAATACCTTTATGCTGCGCGAATTGGTCGGCCTGGAAGCCGTCGAAGTGTGTCGGGAAACAGGGCTCAGTGAAGCCAATTACTGGGTTACCATGCACCGTGCGCGACTCAGGTTGCGCGAATGCCTGGAAATCCGTTGGTTCAATAATACAAAACAGGAGAAACGCCATGCGTAACTGTCGAGACATTTCCGCCCTGGTTTCCCAGGGGTTGGATAAAAAATTAAGTTTGCGCGAACGTTTTGCGGTGTGGCTGCATGTAATGATGTGTAACCGCTGTCGCAATTTCCAAACCCAGACGCAGTTCATACGCAAAGCGGCGCGTCATTACACCGACGATCTGCAAAGCCGATTAGATAAAAAATTGTAAATCGCGATATTGAGTTGCGGAAAGGTGTAAGACTGAATAATTACGGTTTCATGCTATTTATTAAGCTTGGTTTTCCAGCCGGATTCCAACATGAAAATTTACTGAAGCAAGCCATAAACCTGCTTGTTTTTATTCCAGCCGTGTTAATCGAAACATGTCATTCAGTCACAATGTGCAATTTCTTTCTCAACCCGCTTAAACTTAGCCAAACAACACTGCCCTGATGGATTTCTGATTTCACAGGCGCAAGTTCCTGATCGGGTCTGTTCAATAACAAAGTGCTTGATCGATTCAGCAGTATTAGCCTGTAACGCAAATCGATATTGGGCTTCAGAAATATCAAAACAATAACAAAGCATGTCTTCCTGAATGTTCTGAGCAGACCTTAACTGTTGTTTGGGAATCATGCTGCCCGCTGTTGAAAAATAACCAACCGCACAGGTTTTAACAGGACAAAAATAATATCTGTCTGAATTAATTGCCTGGTTTTCCGGGAATTTCACCTGATGGTACAACGTTTTTGTGCCTACGCTTTTACATGAGGTCCCGCACTGAGGACAATCTTGCTCAGTTATTTTTGATGGACTGTTTGAGCAGCACTCTGACATGTTCCGATCCTGTGTTATTGACTATTGAAGGTGAACAGTTGCAGGGTAACCGGCATTTGTGGTCGCTTTAATCAAGGCATCGGCGCTTGTTTTTTGCGCGTTAAAACTGACCGTAGTCGTTTTAGCGTCATAGTCAACTTCAACATTGTCCACCCCATCTATGCCCTGCAGCGCTTTCTTGATGGTGAATTTGCATAGTGGGCAGGTCATATTCTGCACATCCAGCGTCACAGATGAGTTACTGTTCTGAGTTTGAAGGGGTAATACAGCATGAGCTGCCGGAATTAGAAAAGGTGTAATGAATAAGCTCAACGTCAAAAATACAGTTTTAATCATCATTGTTATTCTCCTCATTTCATAAAGAAAGGGGCGTACCAGGGAAAGGCCAGCAACATCAGTAAAAATCCGGAACCTATCCAGAATAACAAACGTTGATTGCGTTTCACTTTTGGGGAAGTACAGACTTTTCCCTCTTCGCAGTATTCCGGCAATACAACTAATTGTCGATATCCCAGCCCAATAAAAACCAGCGTTAGTATTATAAAAAATGGCCTGAGGGCTTCCATAGCCGTTAAATTACTCACCCAGGCGCCACCGATGCCCAGTGATAATAGTAATAACGGGGCAACGCAACAAGCGGAGGCACCGATGGCGGCTAATATGGCGCCCAGTCCAAACCAGCCGGAGCTTTTAGTGAGTGTTTGTTGATTTGTTTTCATGACAGTTTTTCTCGTTTAAACTAAAAACCCGTAGTCTGACAACTTCAGCTCGACCATAGAATCTTGTCGATTTTTAATAAATTCAGGCCTTACCAAAGAGCTTGAAGAGTATCTTAAACCCCGTTCCACAGAACGGGGTCAAGGAGAAATGGATTATTCCCCTGCTTTTGAATCTGACTCAGCACTCGCCAGCGTATCAATCAGAGAGCAACGGTTAGTTGAAACGCCTCGCTGACAACCTTTAACCA
This sequence comes from Methylobacter svalbardensis, assembly GCF_037671525.1. Classification (NCBI taxonomy): domain Bacteria; kingdom Pseudomonadati; phylum Pseudomonadota; class Gammaproteobacteria; order Methylococcales; family Methylococcaceae; genus Methylobacter; species Methylobacter svalbardensis. The sequence continues at coordinate 11,260 of NZ_JAWPOH010000019.1, read as the reverse complement.
ATTGATCCAATTCATTTCGCAACATAATCAAAGCGCTTATCTGTTGATTGATTCGCACCAGCTTTTGTTCGGCTATTTTTCTGACATCGTCGCAATGGCCACTATTTAGCGCTATCAATTCACTAATCTCTTTTAGGGTAAAACCGGATTGTTGCGCGCGCTTAATAAACCGTATTCTTGCGATGCTATCAAGTGGATAACATCGATAACCACTGTCAGGTTTCTCCGGTTCATCCAGTAATCCGATGCGTTGGTAATAACGTATGGTTTCAACCGTAACTTCAGCCTGTTTTGCCAAATTGCCAATCGTCAGTTTCATTCTTGTACCTGTTTATTCTCGTACTTATTTTTATTAGAAGTCTGGTATAAAGGGGGCATCAAAAGTAGGCGCACGGCCGTTTTCGCCCACAAAGCTTACGCCCCTTACCTACATCCCTGTAGGCAAGGAATCCACCTTGCCTATCTTTCTCTACCAAGAGGGTCGCTGCCGCGAGAGGTGGTCGAATGGCAGTCGCTGAAGCCGATTGTCATGATTGCCCGCTTTTAAACCGGCGATAACGCCGGATCAGCGCGTTGGTCGAACTGTCATGGTCGAGTAGCGGCTCATCTGCAGTTTTGAGTTCGGCTGCGGTTTTCTGCGCCAATACCTTGCCTAACTCAACCCCCCATTGATCGAATGAATCGACATTCCAGATAACCCCTTGCGTAAACACACTATGTTCGTAAAGCGCGACCAGTTTGCCGAGCGTTTCAGGGGTCAACTGTTCAACGAGAACGGTGTTGGTCGGACGATTACCCTCGAAGGTACGGTGCGGCACCAACCAGTCGGAGGTGCCATCGGCCTTGACTTCGTCCTGTGACTTTCCGAAAGCTAGTGCCTCGGTCTGCGCGAAAAAGTTTGCCATCAACAAATCATGCTGATCGCCGAGCGGATTCAAGCTCTGGAAAAAACCGATAAAATCGCAGGGAATCAGACGGGTACCCTGATGCAGCAGCTGGAAGAACGAGTGCTGGCCGTTGGTGCCCGGTTCGCCCCAATAGATCGGCGCCGTTTGATAGTCGACGCAGGCACCGTCTAGTGTGATGTGCTTGCCGTTGCTCTCCATCGTCAATTGCTGCAGGTAGGCAGGGAAACGCTTCAGATACTGGTTGTAAGGAAATACCGCGACCGACTGGGCATCGAAGAAGTTGTTGTACCAGAGCTTGAGCAAGCCTATGATGACAGGCAGGTTCTGATCGAACGGCGCAGTGCGAAAATGTTCATCCATGGCATGAAAGCCTTTGAGCATCGCACGGAAATTGTCCGCTCCGACGGCGATCATGGTCGACAAACCAATCGCCGAATCCATCGAATAGCGCCCGCCGTCCCAATCCCAGAAGCCAAACATATTGTCGGTATGGATGCCGAATTTTGTCACTTCTTCGGCATTGGTCGATACGGCGACGAAGTGCCGGCGCACGGCATGATCGTCAACGAGCTTGTCCAAACACCAGTCACGCGCGGCGCGGGCATTGGTCAGGGTTTCAAGGGTGGTAAAGGTCTTCGAACACACGATAAACAGCGTTTCTTCGGGATCAAGATCGCGGGTAGCTTCCGTAAAATCGGTGCCATCCACATTCGAGACGAAACGGAAAGTCAGGTCGCGCTGACTGTAAAGCCGCAACGCTTCGTAGGCCATCACCGGGCCGAGGTCGGAACCGCCGATACCGATATTGACGATATTGGCGATACGTTTACCCGTGTATCCCAGCCAGTGACGGCTGCGAACCTTATCTGAAAAGAGCGCCATCCTGTCGAGTACTGCGTGGACTTCAGCCACCACGTCAACGCCGTCAAGCAGGATCCGTTCACCTTTAGGCGCACGCAAGGCCGTATGCAGCGCGGCCCGCTGCTCGGTCACGTTGATGATGTCGCCGTTGAACATAGCGGTAATCCGCTCACTTAAACCGCATTCGTCGGCAAGATTTATCAGTAAGCGCATGGTCTCATCAGTCACCCGGTTCTTCGAATAATCCAGGTAAATGCCCGCAGCATCAATCACCAAGCGTTCGCCGCGCAACGGATCATCGGCGAACAGCTGGCGCAGGTGTAAAAGCTGTATCTGTTGATAATGCGCCTGCAGCGCCTGCCAGGCAGGACGTTTTGTCAGTGATTGTGTTTTCGTATTGGTTGTTATCATTGTTTTGTTGTTCCTGTTTGCGGTGTGTTTGTAAGCTGCGTACCCAGTAACCGCCATTTATGGCCGTTGCGGGCCAGCAGTTCATCGGCGGCCTTCGGGCCTTCGCTGCCAGCGGCATAGTTGGGGAGCGTTTCAGGCGGCTGTTGTCGCCAGGATTCCAGGATAGGGTCGATTAATCGCCATTGCGCTTCCACACCGTCCCGGCGGGTGAATAGCGTGGCATCGCCGCACAGCGCATCCAGCAATAAGGTTTCGTAAGCTTCAGGAATGCGCATGTTAAAGGCTTGCTGATAACGAAAATCCATTTGCACGTTGACGGTCTGCATTTCGCTGCCGGGCTGTTTGGCGTCAAAACTGATGTCGATGCCTTCGTTGGGATGAATACGCAAGGCGATCACATTAGGCTCGATCAGTTCGGTTTTGCCTGCAAACAACGGTTGCGGCGGTCGCTTGAAGTGCACGGCGAGTTCGGTGACGCCACGCGCCAGACGTTTGCCGGTGCGCAGATAAAACGGCACGCCGGCCCAACGCCAGTTTTCGATGCGGAACTCGGCAGCGACGTAAGTTTCGGTATTTGAATCTGAAGCGACGCTGGGTTCCTCGCGGTAACCCGGCACGACATCCTGATCAATCTGTCCGCTTCCATATTGCCCCCGCACTGTTTTTGCCGCGACTTCTGCTGCCGTCATCGGCTTGATCGTGCGCCAAACCTGTATTTTTTTATCGCGAACCGCATCGGCATCAAAGGCAATGGGCGGTTCCATTGCGATCAGCGCCAGTAATTGCATTAAATGATTAGTCACCATGTCCCGAAGGGCGCCGGCTTCTTCGTAGTAACCGCCGCGATGGCCTATGCCCAAGGTTTCTGCTGCGGTTATTTCGACATAATCGATATGATTACGATTCCATACCGGTTCGAACAGCGCATTGCCAAAACGGAAAACCAGTATGTTTTGCACGGTTTCCTTGCCCAGATAATGGTCGATCCGGTAAATCTGGTGTTCCATAAATACCAGGGCAATCGTGTCGCTGAGCGCTTGTGCAGAAGCCAGGTCGCGCCCGAAAGGTTTTTCGATGATGATGCGCGACCAGCCCGACGCCTCGCCGGCCAGACCGGCTGTGCCTATGCCAGCGATAATCGGCTCGACCAGCGTAGGCGGTGTGGCGCAGTAATAAAGCCGGTTACCCAAGGTGCCTCCGTTCAACTCCTGAATACGCGCAGCCAGACCGCCATAACGACTAGGTTCTTTCAAATCGCAGGCAAAATAGTTTAACTTTTGCGCAAAGTGACGCCATTCTTCGGCATCGAACAATTGATCCCCTTTTGCCTCATGCACGGCGGATTGCATTAACGCCCTGAACTTATCGGTATCCATCGTCTCACGATCCACGCCGATGATTATCGACGCTTCCGAAAGTTCTCCTTTCCGCGCCAAATGACACAGAGCCGGCATTAGCTTACGCTTGGTCAAATCCCCGGTCGCGCCGAAAATGACGATCACGCAAGCTTCGGCCTTGGCTAACGCGGATTCGCCGGACTTGGTGGCAACGGCTTCAATATTGATGGTCACACTTTTTCTCCCTTTCCGTCTTCTACATGGCCGCCAAATTGTTGCCGCATCGCTGACAGCATTTTCTCGCCAAAGGTATGTTCCTGACGGGAGCGGAAGCGGGCATAAAGGGCAGCGGTCAACACTTCGGCGGACACCGCTTCTTCAACAGCGGCCTGCACCGTCCAACGCCCTTCACCGGAATCGGTGACATAGCCGCTATAACCGGACAGCTCGGGATCTTCGGCCAGCGCCTGCGCAGTCAGGTCCAGCAGCCATGAGCTGATGACACTGCCACGCCGCCACAGCTCGGCAATTTCATTGCATTCAAAGTTGTATCGAAACGCTTCGGGAAGCGTCTCGGATGCCGCGCCGCGCAAAATATCAAAGCCTTCCGCATAAGCCTGCATCAAGCCGTATTCGATACCGTTGTGTATCATCTTGACGAAATGCCCGGCGCCGACAGCACCGCAGTGCAAATAGCCTTGCTCTGCGCTGCTGGCGGAATCGTTTCTGTAAGGTGTTGCCGGAATATCTCCCCGTCCCGGCGCTAGTGCGGCAAAGATGGGTGCTAGCCGTTGAACGGGATCTTGGTCGCCTCCGATCATCAGCGAATAGCCTCGCTCTATGCCCCAGGTGCCGCCACTGGTGCCGACATCTAAAAAATGGATGCCTTGTGCTTTTAACAGCCCGGCCCGGCGCACGTCATCCTTATAATAAGAATTACCACCGTCGATGAGCGTGTCACCCGGTTCTAACAATTCGGCCAGGGCCGTCACGTTTTTTTCCACCACGTCACCTGCCGGAACCATCATCCACACGACACGCGGCGCGGGTAATCGTTGCGCTAAATCTTCAAGGGAAGCAGCGCCCTCAGCGCCTTCCGCAACTAGCTGCGCGACATTGTCAGGGTTAAGATCATAAACGACGACTTCATGGCCGTTATTGATCAGGCGTTTGGTCATGTTCGCCCCCATTTTTCCTAAACCTATCATGGCAATTTTCATCTGTTGCATTTTCCTATTGTGAATATAAACCAATGCGCAAGCGCTGGCAGTAGTGTGCCGTCTAGCCAACAACGGCGGAAAACCCCCGAATTTTCATTTCAACAGAAGTGATATCCGAACAGTGTTGCGAATTAGTCGCCGCTTGCCGCCGGGACTTACATTGTTTACTGAAAAATGGTAACTGCTGGGAAGCCGAAAACCGAAATATTTTCCGGGCGTCCAAAATAAGTGCCTTTCACCAGGAACCCGCTGGGAAACATCAACCTAAAAACCGCAGTTAGTCCACAAAAAGCACGAAAGACACGAAAGAAATCAGTATGTTGTATTGCGCAGCCATTCACCCTTTGGGCATAAGTATCTACACAAGTTTAATGACTTATAAAACAATTGGTTAAATTCGATTATTCATGATTTCTGGTTAACAACTGACTGCATTGAGTGTCAAAACTCACCTCGTAAAGGTGATTATCTTTATGAAAAACCGACTATATTTCCCTAACCAACTGATTATATATATTTAAAGTTGTGTAGATACCTATGCCCTTTGGGTGAGGATCTACAACTTGGTATCTCTTTGAATATTTTCGTGCTTTTTGTGTTTTTCGTGGATCAAATGATTTTTCTAGGATCAATCGCTTCGTTTGATCGATTTGATTTCCGGCATTTCGGAAAATTTCATCAAAAAAGCTTTATGATGTTTATGCGCATTGCAGTAGATCAATGTCAATTCGACCATGCCATTCTCATTGAGTGTTTTATTGATCGAACTTGGCGGGATTCTGTAATCCTCCAGAACCGAATCGACTTTTACGCTGGTTTTGCCGCCGTCGTCATCATAAATCAGCGCAACGTTAGCGTAATAACAGGGACCCAAATAGCGATTTTCCACTTGCGTTAACAGGATCAACAGCAGCAATACGGCGCAGGTCAACCCGATTGCCGCGCCGCCGTAACCGACACCGCAGAGCATGCCAAGCGCGGCCATAACCCAAATAGTTGCGGCAGTCGTTAATCCCCTGATGCGGACGGTGTCATGCAAAATGGCGCCGGTACCCAAAAAGCCGATACCCGAAACGATTTGCGCCGCGACCCGTCCACGGTCGCCGTCATCGCCCGCCAACTGATAGGAAACCATCGTGAACAGCGTAGAGCCCAGCGCAATCAGGATCATGGTGCGCAAGCCGGCGGGTTTGCTATTTTTCTCCCGCTCCGCGCCGATTAACGTCCCGCAAAGTATCGCGCAAACGACCAGAGCTGTGTGCGCCCAGGGCGCAACGAGCAGGTGATACCAGTCTTCAAATAACCATTTCATGGTTGCGTCTCCTGATCTAGGGCTTGTGAATGGACAAAAGCAGCCTTGATAATTAATCCATTAGTCGGAAAAAAGGGTAAAACCTGACAGCCTTTAGCAGCAGAGCATTTATAAAATAATGTAAGGCAAGCTCATCCCAAACGAGCAATAGATGTAATTCATGATTATCGATTTTTTTATCCAGCTGCTGAGGTTACGCAGTGAATTTCATGATTTTCCTTAAGAAACCACCGGTTATTGCTTATAATACAAATTTAAGAGAAAACTCAAGGATTCCCTATGACCCTGTCAACAACACCCGAGCCTGAGACATGGCTGAATGATTATGGCGACATGCTGTATCGTTATGCGCTGCTGAGAGTGCGCTCGGAAGCCACAGCTGAAGATATGGTACAAGATACGCTGTTAGCCGGGCTTCAGGGATTTCAAAACTTTACCGGGCAATCGGCAGTTGGAACCTGGCTGGTAGGTATTTTGAAGCATAAAATCATGGATCACTTCCGAAAAAACCGGCACGAAATTTCAACGCCCAGCGAAACGGACATGGGCGATGATTTATTGGCTCATCAGTTTGATGGAGAGGGAAACTGGCAAGTCTCACTGGTAGAATGGGCAACCCCGGATAAATCTTTAGATAATGAACAGTTCTGGCAAGTATTTAATGATTGCCTGTCCAGACTGCCTAAAAACATGTCTGATTTATTCATGCTGCGTACCCTGGAAGATTTATCCAGTGAAGATTGCTGTAAGGTTCTGGATCTTAATTCGACTAATCAGTTGTGGGTTACCTTGTCACGAACCCGCATGAAACTCCGGCAGTGCCTGGACACCCACTGGTTCGATAAAGAGTAAGAAACCATGCTTAAATGTAAACAAATCATAGATCTGGCTTCTAATAGCCTCGATACCTCGTTACCCTGGCGAATACGCTGGGAAATGAAGCTGCATTTGTTAATGTGTAAAACCTGCCATCGTTACCTTAAACAATTACAGTTTATACAGAAGGCAGCGGCTAACATTAACAATCACTGCCTGACTATTTCACTACCCGACGCCGCCCGCAAACGCATTAGCGATAGGATAAAAGGCGACCAGCAATAACAATGCAGGAGCGGCTTAAGCCGCTCCTGCATAACTGCCTCAGTAGTTAACCTCAACATCCGCAATCCAGCCATCGCGCAACCAGGCCTGTAAAAAGCCCGCCGCATTCATGACCACTTGTTCTTCGTCCAGCCATTCGCATAAGCCTGTACAAATTTCCGCGAAACATTGCCCTTGCATAAAGGCATCGAGGGAAAACGCCTCCTGAGCCGACAGAGAACGAAATAAAAGTTTGAGTTCGTGACGCCAGATTATCCAGGCTTGCGATTCGGGATTCGTTGTAAACGCCGGCAGCGGTTCTTGCTGATTCGACGCCTGCCACACTTGAGGAGCATTGTAGTTTAAATCGCTTCGGCGCAAAGACGGATGAAAACGCAGTTTTAGCGATGGCCAATGAGCTGGATCGATTGCGGCCAATTGCTTGTAATCGGTCAAAGTGCTTTCAGGGGCGTCGAACGCCTCGCTCAGCGCCCATTCAAAAATCGCCAGTTCTTTTAGACCCGGCTGCCCGGCATAAAGTGGTGATTCCGCTAGAAAGCGCGGCAAATGGCGTCCGAACCAGCGGATGGAAAATTGATCGGAAGGCGATGCGTCGATATAGGCGCGTCCCATGGTATCGAAACCCTCATCACCCAGCCAGTCTTTCAAGGCAGGATAATCGGCGCTGAGCGCTTCGATCAGGCGCAAGCGATAGGCTTCGGTATAGACCTTGAAACGTTCCGCGGAGGATGCCTGTGCGGTATCAACGACAAAGTCCGGCGGCGTTTCCTGCAAATGCAGCACGGCTGACTGAAATGCCTGTTGCATATCCCTCAGCGTAAGAGTGGATGAGGATGGCTTCGGTTTCGATAGTGTCATGCCGCTAACTCCAGAGAACCGGCGATCTGTCTGGCCATCTCCAGCTCTGCCAGTAATTCCCCGAAAGGCGGAATATTGTCGTCGCGCTCGATCATGGTGGAAACCGGCCCGTAGCGGCGTAATGCGGCTTCATAAAGCGCCCAAACCGGGTCGATCACCGATTCGCCGTGGGTGTCAATGATGATATTATTCAGATTAAGATGGCCGGCAATATGAAATTGCTGAACGCGGTTTGCAGGGACATTGTCCAGGTAAACAAAGGGATCAAATCCGTGGTTATGGGCGCTGACATAAATATTATTGATGTCGAGCAGAATAAGGCAGTCTGCGCGTTCCACGACCGCGCCGAGGAACTCCCATTCGCTCATTTCCGAATGCAAATAAGTGATATAACTGGAAGCATTTTCCAGCAGAATTTTGCGGCCGAGAAAATCTTGCACCGTTTTGACACGGTTCACCACATGTTGTATCGCTTCTTCGGTATAAGGCAGCGGCAAAAGATCGTGCAAATTAACGCCGTTAACGCCGGTCCAGCAAAGATGATCGGAAATCCAGGCTGCCTCTATCCGTTCCGCCAGCGTTTTAACCTGGCGTAAATAGTCGAAATTCAGGGCGTCGGTTCCGCCGATGGAAAGCGAGACACCGTGCATGACCATCGGATAATCCGCGCGGATACGATCGAGATAATGAAGTGGTTTGCCGCCTGGAACGAGGTAATTCTCCGTGATCACTTCAAACCAGTCAACAGGTGGCTTATCGGCCAGGATTGTTTCATAGTGCTCTGTGCGCAGACCCAGACCAAATCCGAGATTGGGTCGCTGCTCCGTATTAGACATAATAATGTCTCCCCGGTAGTAGATAAAAGGGGAGTCCGGCCACAGCATAGCCGAACTCCTGTTTTAATGATAAAATCTGTCCTTTACATGGCGGGGGCTGCCAGAACCTTGCCACCCTGATCGGCGCATTCTTTTTCTGTAGTGGAGATAAAGCCTTGGCCTTTGCATGAGTTCTGGCCTTTGCAAGCATTGCTGGCAGTCTTGCATTCGGACTGTCCTTTACAGGCATTGATGCCGCCGCAATGAACTTTTGCCTCTTGCGCACCGCCTTGCTCTGCTGCCATCACAGGGCCGTTCATGAATAATGCCGCTACCGCAGTAGCCAATAACATTCCAGATGTATTTGTTGAAGTTCTCATCAGTTTTTCCTATTTCGTTAATTAATTGACACACACTCGCCGCATCTGCGTCTTGCTTAACGGCTCAATATAGCCCCGCTTACTCTAGAAGGGCATCAAGTTCGCACCGATTCAACGTGGTGCGACCCCACCGCCCGCGATCCGTGCGTGCGATACAGGCTGGAAATAGCGGAATAAAAATGCTCTTCCTGCTACATCAAAACTTCTTATAAACGATTAGTCGTACCATCACGGCATTCCTTATAAGCTAATTTTTTTATTTCGCAAACGATAGCGGATTTAACTCCGAAGTGCGTAACAATTCAAGCGGCCTGAGCCGCCAAAGTTTCTCATGTGTGTTCTGGTCTTATATTCCCAACGATTTTCAGCATTGCGGCATAAATCAGTTTACCTATCGGATAAACGGCATCCCTTTTGCCTAATCCATCTATGCACATTACAACCAGCGTCGCAAGCGTTGTAGCCAGCTCCTGCCGCTGTTGCTGCTGTCAACAGGCAAATGCGGCAGCGCCTCTTCGAGCAATCGACCCAGCAGGTCATGATCGATATTGGCTTGTAAATCATGGGGGGTGCCAAGTTTTCCGGTGGGTTGCAGTTTCAATTCGCCATGCTGTTTTTGCACTGAAAAGCCATTGCCGCATACTCTGCAAAAGACAGCATCCCCCGCTTTCTGGTGCTTATGCACTACCACAACAGGCCCGCATATAGGGCAATCGCGCATCGGAATACCGGCATCACTGTGACCGATAATACCATCCAACTCACCCGACTTGGCTAGTGCAATAAACTTCACACCGAATGTCCGGTCGAACTGTGTATCCAAATTTTTGGTTATTTGTTCAATAGCCGCTTCCACCGCCATACCTTTACGATAGGGACGAGTGCTGGTCATCGCATCGAAAGCGTCGGCCAGGCCTACTATTTTAGCTGTGTTCGATATAGCCTCGCTGGTTAGGCCAGATGGATAACCATGGCCGTCGATGCGCTCATGGTGTCCCAGCACCGCATCCATCGCCAGCGGTGCCAATGGATGACCCTGTAAAACCTGAGCCCCTAATTCAGGATGGGTTTTCATTACCGCATATTCGTCATCACCGAGTTTACCCTTGTTGTTCAGAATACTGTCCGGCACTCCTACCTTACCTAAATCATGTAGAAAACCGCCCAGTCCGGCAACCACAGCCTGCTGTTTGGAGAAATCGCAAGCCAGCGCCAGACGAGTCGAAAACTGCGACACCCGCCACAAATGACCGCCGGTGTAAGGATCGCGCGCTTCGACCAAAAACGCCATGCTGTAAAGGGTGTGCAGTAAATCTTGCGTGTGGGCTTTGCTTAAGAGTGGTTTCATGTTGTTCTCCTTTACTCTTGAACCAATGGGGGCCGTGGTTTTCTTGGACTAATCATTCTAAGTCGAAATAAAAACAACTGAAGTTTCCTAAAAAATCATCAAGCCACCATGCGTAGCAATACGGCCACCAACGAATTTTTCGAGGGGTTGCCGGGTTTGGGGCAAACCCTATCAAAATCCTCATTGAGAGCGGCTTCAGCTATAAGCCGCCGAACATCCGAAAAGGCAAAACTGGTTCGTCCCTTCACTTTATGCCGACGTTCCGGGTCGGTTTTCAGGCGATCTGCATAAATCCAAGTGATCGTTGACGCCATTAAACAAAATTGCAGATGGTTAGTCACGGCTTGAGCATTGCGGCACTGACTTGTCCGGCTGCCAATGTCTTGTTTGAGCTCTTTAAATCCGGATTCAATTTTCCAGCGCGCCCCATAATACTCGATGATCTGTATTATAGAAAGCTCCAGGTCAGTGGTGAACAGTGCTACCCACTGGGTTTTACGGAACACCCAAACCACTCGAACAGGGCATTTGAGTGTCTTCACCATGACCACAGCGTCATAAGCGCGCACTTCTCGGCGTTTGCTATAAAGGTTGACGGTATAAGTCTTGGCCTGTTGCCGAACCTCGGCAGCCATCTCGGTCACCGATCCCAAGCGTTTACCGTACTTACGGCGACGTCCTCGCTGTCCAGGCTGCTGTGCGTCAGGCT